>NZ_JBFUIJ010000114.1:0-999 GCF_056401935.1 Mucilaginibacter sp. P4_D1 | reverse complement strand
TGACGGGCTTAATGCCAATGAACTTATTGAAGTATTACTTGATCCGTTTTTGTACACGGTAATGGAATATGTACGAATAGTGGCACCATCTTCGGCTGTTACAGAAACATGAACGGTGGTAGCTCCGGTTGCGTTCAGCGTTATCGGTGCTGATGCATTGCCGCTCAACACCACATTGTCCTCAATCCTTATTACAGCGTTTGGATCTGCACTTACAGCCGTAACAGTTATACTTGGTGTCGAGGCCAACACCGAAGTTTGGTAATTTACCGTGCTGCTGCCTGTTATAACAGTCAGCGTAGAAGCCGGGCTTACACTTAATGAACTCAAAGCGGGGTTACTTGATCCGTTTTTATACACAACGATAGAATAGGTACGAATGGTGACACCATCCTCGGCTGTTACAGAAACATGAATAGTAGTAGTTCCGGTAGCATTCAGCGTTACTGGATCAGATGTACTACCGCTTGACACAATATTACCTTCGACCCGTATCACCGCGTTAGGATCTGACGCTATAGCCTTAACATTTATACTGGTTGTGGCTGCAGAGACCGTAGTTTGATAATTTATGGTACTGCTGCCTGTTGTAGTTGTCAGCGTTGACACGGGACTTAAATTTAGGGAAGTAAGCAAGGCATTACTTGCCCCGTTTTTATTTACAACAATGGAATAAGTGCGGATACTGACACCGTCCTCGGCTGTTATTGATACATGGATTGTTGTAGAACCGGTTGCATTCAGTGTTATTGGGTCGGATGTAACCCCGCTGGCTACCGGATTGCCCTCAACCCGTATCACTGCATTCGGGTCTAAAGTTGTTACTACAACGCCAACAGTAGCTGTAGTAACCGATACCGAGGTTTGGTAATTTATATTACTGGTACCCGTTGTTACCGACAATGGACTTGACGGGCTTAATGCCAATGAACTTATTGAAGTATTACTTGATCCGTTTTTGTACACGGTAATGGAATATGTACGAATAGTGGCACCATC
>NZ_JBFUIJ010000113.1:0-1076 GCF_056401935.1 Mucilaginibacter sp. P4_D1 | reverse complement strand
CAGGGCTGACGCATAAGAAACGTTAAAAACGGGAGGTGTTGCCAACAAAATGTTGATAAAGAGGTGATAAGTTTAAGGGTTGCGGTTGTCAAAAAGGCTTTCAAGTTTTTTTCTTTGTAAAAAAGAATATGCCCACATCCCTTCACGATCATTTCAGATGGATACCCGATCCACGCACGGGCAATAATAAGAAGCATAATTTACTGGAAGTAATCATTTTATCGGTCTTGGCAGTGTTATGTGGTGCTGAAAGCTGGTACGAGATGGAGGAGTTCGGCAAAGAAAAAGAGGACTTTTTAAAACAGTTACTGCCACTTGAAAACGGCATACCGAGCCATGATACGATCAACCGTGTTTTTATGATGATCGATGCGAAGCTTTTTGAAAGTTGTTTCCGTGGATGGACGGCAGAACTCGGCCGTAGCCTTGAAGCGGCAAACCCATCTCCTGAAAAGGAGCTGATCGCTATCGATGGAAAGAGCATTTGTAATAGCGCCTGCAAGCATCAGGGATTAGGTGCCTTGCATTTGGTAAGTGCCTGGTCAGGGCGTAACCAGTTAGTGCTTGGGCAGCAAAAAGTAGCTGACAAAAGCAATGAGATTACCGCTATCCCGGCGTTGCTATCTTTATTAAATATCAAAGGGGCGGTAGTAAGCATCGATGCGATGGGCACCCAGAAAGCAATCGCTGAAAAGATCATCGAAAGCCAGGGGGACTATATCCTGTCCCTGAAACAAAACCAGGAAACGCTTTATGAACAGGTAACCAACCAGTTTGGCTTCAGGGAAGACAGTTACAGCCAGCACCTGGATAAGGGGCACGGGCGGGCTGAGATCAGGACCTGCAAGGTCATCCATGAGCTTAACTGGATCGACGAAAAGGAAAACTGGAAAGGGATGAAAAGCATTATCAAGATTACCTCCGAGCGGATGATTGGTGACAGCCGCACTATACAAGACCGTTATTATATCTCCAGCCTTCAGGCAGATGCCGCTTATTTTAACCAGGCTATCCGCGCACATTGGGGGATAGAAAATCAGTTGCACTGGCAACTGGATGTTGGTTTTGGCGAAGAC
>NZ_JBFUIJ010000112.1:0-1750 GCF_056401935.1 Mucilaginibacter sp. P4_D1 | reverse complement strand
CTCTTACACCAGCGTGCTGCCGAATAAACAATTGCCCACATGATTTACACTTATATCGCTGTTTTTTATTCTGCTTGCCCCACTTTATTACATCCGTGCTCTTACAGGTCAAACACGCCTTTTTTTGACGATTTCATATAACAAAAAAAGCAAATTGAAACCGATTTCAATTTGCTTGATGTATATTCCTTTATTACAGTCGATTACAAAGATTCTACCAACTATTTTTGGCAATTATATCTTATAACTAATTAATAATCTGAATGATATAGTAATATCAGATTCTACTGTACCCGATAGAGGTTCACCACGATCAAAGATCATTTTCCGGAAAAGTTGAATTAATAATCCTTTTTTTAATTTTCTTTAGTAGAGTAATAATAACTTATAACACATTATTTACAAGTTTATCAATATCACTAGTAGAGTATTTTCTTTTTAACAAAATCTCACTTAAATACACATAGAGCTACAAGTGGACGCCTTTTTCCATCTTATCTTTCTAAAATGATATGATTAAAATCTCCTTCCAAAAACTCAAATTTCTTTTTAAATAAAAACGCTAATTTTTCACTTGCTGTTGCAAAAAAAACTTGATGATGACTAGAAAGTACAATTTCACGCAAATGATCAAGAAAAGATAAAATGTTAAGGTCATCTGTAAAGGTCACGGGATCATCGAACAACATCATTTTGGGGCCAATTTCTAATTGATAGTTCAAAGCTAGGTATACAGATAAACCCAATGCAGCCCGTTGACCGGTACTTACTCGTTTTAGATCAACTATTTCTCCAGAAACCTTGTTCAAGTAAATCTTGTTATTAATTATCGAGAGGCCAGTGAATTCCTTGGGTGAGTGAATGGTCTGAAATACATTCTTTATTTTTTCATTGTTTTTAATTAAAAAGTCTCCTAAAAATGCTTGTTCGCTATGCTCCGATTCAATCCTCTCTAAAATAGTGAGGACTCTAATCATACGATCACGTGCTTTTTCAATTTTCCCAACTTCTGTCAATTTAAAATCCAGGACGCTCCTTACTTTTTCAATTTGTTGTTTATTGTATTCTAAAATGGCGATATCACTTCTGATACGATCTATAAGCGAAATCCCTTTTTTAATAAGTAGAGCGCTTTCTTTTAAGTCCGCTTCGTATGGTATGGAGACAGCCGGCACCTCAACAATTTGTTTTAGAAAATCATCTATTATGACTGAACGTGTTTTTAATATTTCCTCTTTTTTAGCCAGTTCCTTCTTGTGATCTTTGAAACCATTGTTCGCTTTATTTGGGGTGGCCTCTAAAAGTGGTTCTCTAAAACTCGACCATTTATCGTATTCTTTAAGTGCCTGGTCGATCTCGACCTGCGAATTATTGATTTGGTCATTTAATTTTCTTACTTTTTCAATGTCCTCATTAGTTTTCATTTGTAGCCGATCGCAGATCGATTTAATTTTATCGAGTGAATTAACCTCTTCAAATGTAAAATAAAGTGGTAATTGCTGCTGTATCCTATATAACTCTCTTGGATCTAATCTATTCTTAAAACATACTTTTTTTAATGCATCTACTTCGTCGACGTCAACGCCGAAATCAACAAGTTGACGCAAAATATCAGACCTTAAATGAGAAAACAATTCGACAAGGGGAAGATCAAACAACTTGTCGTTAGTAGTCAAGTCTCTGATTACTGAATTTAGTCCGCTGAGTTCGTTAATCTTTAATGCTATGTTTTCGACTTGTTTATCAATGG
>NZ_JBFUIJ010000111.1:0-1760 GCF_056401935.1 Mucilaginibacter sp. P4_D1 | reverse complement strand
GAGGCTGTATCATAAATCATGATCAGCCTCTTTTTTATTATTAATGGTTTATTGCTATAAAATCAATTAGTTATCTATGGTTTTATTTGTTTTAACAATCTGATTTTCATATATTTAAAGTATAGATATATGAGATATGGCAATCAGACAACCTGTTTTCAAACACTATGATCAGCAGCAAATATTAGCTATTCCGCCAACCCTGGAGGAGCTAATCCCGCAATCCCATCCGGTTAGAGTTGTCAATGAAGTAATTAACAAGATCAATATTGAGCCTTTATTAAAAGCTTATCATATCAGGGGAAGTTCCAGTTATCACCCTCAATTGTTGCTGAAGGTATTGGTTTATGGCTATGTGACCAATATTTATTCCAGCCGTAAGCTGGCGGCTGCATGCCAGGAAAGCATCTACTTTATGTGGCTGAGCTCAATGAGTTACCCCGATCATAATACTATTAACAGATTTAGGGGTGTTCGGTTAAAGAATGCGTTGCGTAGTGTGTTTGAAGATGTGGTAAAGCTACTTGCTGATGAAGGGCTGTTAAGTATTGATGAGATCAATACGGATGGAACAAAGATTGAAGCCAATGCGAACAAGTACACTTTTGTCTGGAAAAAATCAATCCAGACGAACAAGGAAAAAATGAAAAAACAACTGACCGAGATCTGGCAGTATGCGCAGCAGRTCGCTGCCGATGAGGACAAAATGCCTGAACCGCCTGATTTCACAGAGATCGACAGTCAGAAGGTAAAGGCAACGGTAGATCAGCTCAATGAAAAACTATCCGGTAAAGAGAACACCGATAAGAAGATGAAGGCTAAGCTTCAATATGTGACTAAGAACTATCCCGTAAACATTGCTAAATACGAGCAGCAGGAAGCTATACTGGAAGAAAGGAACAGTTACAGTAAAACAGATCCTGACGCTACCTTCATGCGCATGAAAGAAGACCACATGAAAAATGGCCAGTTAAAGCCGGGCTATAATGTTCAGATCTCTACATCCAATCAATTCATTGTCAATTATACCATTCATCCCAATCCTACAGATACCACTACGTTTCCAGCCCATATAGCGCAGCATGAAACCAGTTTCGGCAAGGCCCCTAAAGTGGTTACTGCAGATGCGGGGTATGGATCAGAAGAAAATTATACCTTGCTTGAAGAAAAAGAGACTACCGCTTTTGTAAAGTATGGTATGTTTGATAAACAGCAGCATGAAAGCCATAACAATAAGTTTCCCTTTGCCTCGGATAAACTTTTTTATAACCAGGATAAAGACTGTTATATCTGCCCGATGGGCCAGCAAATGGATTTCATTGGAAATTACATCAGGAAAACCAGTACGGGATTTGAACAGCATGTAAAAAGATACCAGGCAAAGAACTGTGGGAATTGTCCACTGAACGGCGCATGCCACAAATCAAGAAATAACCGCATCATTGAGGTCAATGAAAACCTAAAGCGGCAAAAGCAAAAGGCTTACGAACTATTAAACAGCCAGGAAGGTRTAGAACGGCGAAAGAAACGGTGTTTCGACGTTGAACCCGTATTCGGAAATATCAAACAGAACCACGGGTTCCGACGCTTCATGCTCCGTGGGAAAGAAAAAGTAGCGATAGAATGGGGCTTACTTTCAATCGCACAAAACCTAAGAAAAAAAGCTGCCTAAAGGCCTTCTTTTCACTCGTTCTTAATCAATAATATTCGTTAGTTCGAAATCAACATCAAAAAACTACTTGAAATCGATTTATCCGCCG
>NZ_JBFUIJ010000110.1:0-1858 GCF_056401935.1 Mucilaginibacter sp. P4_D1 | reverse complement strand
AATTAAATCTTATAATTATGATGTTGAATTGTTCTTTATCAAAAAAAAGATAAGTACAGTTTAGTTATCCATTAGATGACTTTTAATAGTGCCAGTGGTGCTGTAAAAGTAATATTTGGTAACACATATTATGAGCTTCCCTGCTTTATGCTGAATTAATATTTAACGCCTCGCATTGTGCTTTAAATCATTTTCTATCAGTTAGTTTATTATTAAATTTTTATTGAATTTCCTTACTTAAATAGAATGAAACATTCATTGCTGTATTTTTACAGATGCTGTATTGTTTTGGCTGTCTGCCTTACTTTAACTAAACACGTACAAGCCCAAACCGATGCCGACGCGCTGATGATTCCCAAAAACTACGTTTGCGCTGCAGGTGTTTATACACACAGCCAGTGGGATCATTATTGGGAAGGTACTTTTAAACGCGATGCGCCAAACCTGGGTACCGTAAGTTCGAATGCTTATATGCTCGGCTTTGTTTATGGCCTTTCAAACAAAATCAACGTATCAGTTGCACTGCCTTATGTTAGCACGAATGCATCAGCGGGCACTTTACGCGGTGAACATAATTTACAGGACGTAAGTGCATATGTAAAATGGCTGGCTGTTAAACATGAGATAGGTAAAGGATCTTTGAGTTTACATGCTATTCTTTCGGGCTCGATACCTGCAAGTAACTACGAGGCTGATTTTTTACCATTGTCTATTGGTTTGCACAGTAAAAACGTTGCTTTACGTGGTTTGCTCAATTACCAGGTGAGCCAGTTTTTTGTGGCTGGTGCCTATCAGTATGTGCGCAGGAGCAATATCACTATCGATAGAAACTCGTATTACACTACCGAAATGCATTACACCAACGAGGTGCAAATGCCTGATGTTTCTAATTATTTAATCAGCGCCGGTTTCCGGAGCCTTCAATTTAATGCCGAGGCTACTTTTACACAGGTTGATACACATGGTGGCTTTGATATCAGGAAAAACGATAATCCTTTCCCAAGTAATAAAATGAATTCGCAGCTTGCGGGCCTCATCCTTAAATACACATTTACCAAGATACCCGGGTTAGAACTTACAGCAGGTGGTAACTATGTATTGAAAGGCAGAAATGTTGGCCAGTCGCGCAGTTTCTACGGTGGTATTTACTATATTTTTAACACCAGGAAAGAGAAATAATTTTTAATAATTAAAAGAGAATCTGATGAAAAAATCATTACTTTATATAATACCATCAATGTTTATAGGTGTAGCTATATTTAGCGCATCCTGTAAAAAAGACATTGTAGACCGCACTCAACAATACCCCGCACTTGCGCCCGCTAATATTGATCTTAATGCCGATACCTGGAAACCTGTGCTGGTTAAAGATTTTAGCACACTTACTGTAGCTGCACCTGATGCAGTTACATCACCTGCTTACCTGGCAGATATTAACGAAATTAAGGCAGCGCAACGTAATTTAACGGACGACCAAAAAGCATCTATCAAATACTGGAGCGCAGGCGCTGTTTTAAGGTGGAACGAGATTATGCGCGAGTTGGTGGCCAAACATAACGTTGCACCATATCAAAATGCAGATGGTACCTATCCTGCGCCAAACTCGGCCAACCCCTTTAATTATCCTGAATTTCCGTTCTCGAACCCACCATATGCCGCACGTGCCTATGCTTACGTAAGCGCAGCTCAGTATGATGCTTTGTTGGCTGCATGGCACTTTAAAAATACCTATAAACGTACGGCCCCATACAAAAATGATGCGGCTGTACAAGCCCTGGTACCGGTTTCCGAGTTGCCATCGTACCCAAGTGAGGATGCCGTTGTTGCCGGTACCACGGTCGAGTTGATGAAATTATTG
>NZ_JBFUIJ010000109.1:0-2128 GCF_056401935.1 Mucilaginibacter sp. P4_D1 | reverse complement strand
CCCTGTACGCGGTACCGGCAGTCCGTTCAGCGGCCGTGGTTACACGCCAAGTTCATTTACCCGTACTGCCCGCCCGGTAGGTGCAGGCTCGCCTACGCGTACCGGTATTGGTTATATACCAGGCGGCCGCGCAAACAGAACAACCGATGGTACCATTACCCGCGGCAATTCAAACAACAGCAATACCAGTTACTCGCGCGATTCGCGCCCTGTAAGGCAGCAAGATACCCGGCCGCAAACCCAAAGTGTTGAACGTTCGTCACCTTCGCCTGCTCCATCGTCATCATCTTCAAGTTCAGGTGGCGGCGGCGGTAACAGTGGCGGCGGCGGTGGTGGCGGCAGACCAGTTAGACCATAATTTTATCAGCTTAAATCTATGAAGATTAAATATTTACTTAGTGTGATTGCTATAGTAGCAATTACTAAAGATAGTTTTGCGCAATATTCGCAGGATGCTATTCGCTTCAGCACCTTTCAAACCGGTTCAACGTCGCGCATCAAGGGGATAGGCAACGCCGGTACAGCCATTGGGGGCGATTTAAGCTCGATAAGCGGCAACCCCGCCGGGCTTGGCTTTTTTACACACTCCGAGGCAAGCATTACTCCGGAGTTTGATGGGTCGAAAGTAAATTCAACCTACCTTGGCCAGTTTAATACTGATAGCAAAAGCAACCTGAATTTCAGCAACGCCTCGGTTGTAATTTACCAGCGGCTGAGCACGCCAAAAGGCCGTGACAAAACCAAAGGGTGGCTAAGCATCAACTACGGTGCAGCTTATAGCCGTACCAACAATTTTTATGAAAACATTACCTATGGCGGTAAAAACCCCACCAACTCCATAGGCAACTATTACGCAGGCATTGCCAACGCCAATGGGCAGGTAAGCGATGACGGGTTGGATGACTGGGCGTATCAGCAAAACCTGATAGATAGCTATGCCACAACCGGCGGCGGCAGCGAGTATCGCAGAAATGCATTTGGCACCGTAAATCAATTAAGCAATACCATCCGCACAGGCGGGCAATCGGAAGTTAACCTGGCATTTGGCGCAAACTACAGCAACAAGCTATATTTTGGATTAGGCGTTTCTTTTTCCGACATCCGCTACAACTCTTATAACGTGTTTAATGAAACAGGTACAGCCAATATATTAGTTAATAACGTGGGCACAAATGTTGGCTTTAACTCCAATTTTATACAGGACCAGGTTACCAAAGGCTCTGGCGCCAATGTTAAGCTGGGGGTAATTTACAAACCCGTTAACGCGCTGCGTTTAGGCTTTACCTTTACCTCGCCTACCTATTACACCATTGACGACTCCTACTCTGAAGGCCTGAATACAAACTTTGCCAATAACAGCAGCTTTAAAAACGGCCCTGTAGAGTATCCATTATCCTATAATATGCGCACCCCGTTAAAATTAACAGGCGGCGCAGCCATTTTTATAGGCAAATACGGTTTCATATCCGGCGATGTAGATTATATTGACTACACAACAACCCACATCAGCAGTAACGACAGTTATAGCGCCGATTTTGACAACGGCAACATAAAAGCCCTTTACCGCTCAACTATAAACGCGCACATCGGCGCCGAAGCACGCCTTAACAGCATGTTTTACCTGCGTGGCGGTTACGGCATACAGGGCAGTCCGTTGAAAACTAACGGCAGCGATATTAAAACCGTAAGCGGTGGTATTGGAGTACGCTTTGGTAGCTATTACGTTGATGCCACCTATGCGCACTTAAGCGGCAACCAAACAGTTTATCCATATGAAATAGGTACAGGCAGCCCCGGAGCCGATTTGAAAAAGACCAACAATAACGCATTCCTGACATTGGGTTACGCGTTTTAAAAAGTTGATGATATAGTAAAAAAGGAGGCCGTATCATAAATCAAATGATGCGGTCTTTTTATTTTACGGCGGATAAATCGATTTCAAGTAGTTTTTTGATGTTGATTTCGAACTAACGAATATTATTGATTAAGAACGAGTGAAAAGAAGGCCTTTAGGCAGCTTTTTTTCTTAGGTTTTGTGCGATTGAAAGTAAGCCCCATTCTATCGCTACTTTTTCTTTCCCACGGAGCATGAAGCGTCGGAACCCGTGGTTCTGTTTGATATTTCCGA
>NZ_JBFUIJ010000108.1:0-2167 GCF_056401935.1 Mucilaginibacter sp. P4_D1 | reverse complement strand
AGCTAAAGGAGAATAAATGGTCATTTGCTAACGTAGCCGGTCTTATCAGGCAACATCTTGGAACTTATATCGATCTGATCAACTTCCTCGTAAATCCTGAAAAAGCAATTATAGGATATAACAGCGAAGTAAAAAGCTACCAACTAACACTTTTTAAAACCTAAAAAGGGGGCTTTGTTTTAATTGTCGCCGTTAAATATCCCTCAATTAAACACAAATGACCTTTTTTATGTTTATCGGACAACAGTGACTCACTACTCACTACTCACTACTCACTACTCACTACTCACTACTAAGTCTGTATCACCCCCACATTAAACGCTTTTTCAATAGGCGCATGGTTAGCAGCCTCTATACCCATGGATATTACTTTACGGGTTTCTAATGGATCGATTATGCCATCAACCCAAAGCCGTGCAGCTGCATAGTATGGCGTGGTTTGGCTGTTATACCTGTCGGTGGTTTGTTTTAACAGTTCCTGCTCCTTCACCTCATCTACCAACTCCCCTTTTGCTTTTAGCCCTGCCGACTGCATTTGCACCAGCACTTTGGCTGCCTGCGCGCCGCCCATAACGGCTATTTTTGCCGATGGCCAGGCATATATCAGCCGAGGATCATAGGCCTTGCCGCACATGGCGTAGTTACCCGCACCGTAGGAGTTACCTATAACTATGGTAAACTTGGGCACTACCGAATTGGCTACCGCATTTACCATTTTGGCCCCATCTTTTATAATGCCTCCCTGTTCGCTGCGGCTGCCTACCATAAAACCGGTAACGTCCTGTAAAAACACCAGTGGAATTTTCTTTTGGTTGCAGTTCATAATAAAACGGGTTGCCTTATCGGCCGAGTCGGAATAGATGACGCCGCCAAACTGCATTTCTCCTTTTTTCGATTTAATCACCTTACGCTGGTTAGCCACAATGCCTACCGCCCAGCCATCAACCCGGCCCAGGCCGCAAATGATGGATTGACCATAACCTTCCTTATATTCTTCAAAAGCCGAATCGTCCAGTAACCGTAAAATAATCTCGCGCATATCGTAAGCCTTCTCGCGGTTATCGGGCAAAATGCCGTAAATATCTTTGGGATCTAACTTGGGCGCGAGGGGTTTTATCCTGTCGAACCCGGCCTTGTTATAGTCGCCTACCATGCTCATAATGTTACGGATAGAATCGAGGCAGGCTTGGTCGTTAGGTTGTTTATAATCGGTAACGCCCGAAATTTCGCAATGCGTGGTAGCGCCGCCCAGGGTTTCGTTATCCACATCCTCGCCTATGGCCGATTTTACAAGGTATGATCCTGCCAGGAAAACCGATCCGGTGCCCTCTACAATCATAGCCTCATCGCTCATGATAGGTAAGTACGCCCCACCCGCCACGCATGAGCCCATGATGGCCGAAATCTGGACGATACCCATACTGCTCATCATGGCATTATTCCTGAAAATGCGGCCGAAATGTTCTTTATCCGGGAATATCTCGTCCTGCAAAGGCAAATACACCCCCGCCGAATCTACCAGGTAAATGATAGGCAGCCGGTTTTCCATGGCTATTTCCTGGGCTCTCAAATTTTTCTTAGCCGTTATCGGGAACCAGGCGCCGGCCTTTACCGTGGCATCATTGGCCACAATTACACATTGCCTGCCCGATACATAGGCAATGCCGCAAACTACACCACCAGACGGGCAGCCGCCATGCTCGGCATACATGCCATCGGCAGTAAAAGCACCAACCTCCAGCCAGGGCTTATCTTTATCTATCAAATAGGCCACCCGCTCGCGCGCCAGCATTTTGCCTTTTTCTTTTTGTTTCAAAGCAGCTTTTTCGCCGCCGCCCAGGTAAACTTTTTTTAACCGGGTTTTAAGCTCATAAACAAGCTGCTTGTTTATATCTTCATTTATATTGAATGACAGATCCATAATTGGTATATAATAGAAAACGTAATTTAGGGATAATTACCGTTGTAAAGGTAATTTTTAGTTTTCAATTGGTCAGGGTTCATTGGTCATTGGTCATTGGTCATTGGTCATTGGTTCATTGGTCATTGGTCATTGGTCATTGGTCATTGGTCATTGGTCATTGGTCATTGGTCATTGGTCATTGGTCATTGGTCATTGGTCATTGGTCATTGGTCATTGGTCATTGGTCATTGGTCATTGGTCATT
>NZ_JBFUIJ010000107.1:0-2549 GCF_056401935.1 Mucilaginibacter sp. P4_D1 | reverse complement strand
ATATCAAACAGAACCACGGGTTCCGACGCTTCATGCTCCGTGGGAAAGAAAAAGTAGCGATAGAATGGGGCTTACTTTCAATCGCACAAAACCTAAGAAAAAAAGCTGCCTAAAGGCCTTCTTTTCACTCGTTCTTAATCAATAATATTCGTTAGTTCGAAATCAACATCAAAAAACTACTTGAAATCGATTTATCCGCCGTAAAATAAAAAGACCGCATCATTTGATTTATGATACGGCCTCTTTTGTCGATTTGCCATTTTTCTGCCAATATGCAGGGCGTTTGTTAAATAAATAGCGATGAGGGTTAAAAAGAACAGTTATTTAGTTGCTGCATGCCTTGGTTTAATGGGCTTGTTGCTTGTTGATATGGCATCAGCTCAGATCATTAAACAAAAAAAGTTTAAAACCAGCCCGGGAGTATTCGTAAGCACCACCGGTACCCGGTTTACCATAACCTGGCCCACGGGTCAAGGTAACAACGGCCGCCTGGTATTGAGCCTCAAAAATGATGAGCCACTATTCAGCAGTATCGGATTAAGTAAGGGCGGAGTATACCAAACCATTATCCAAAATGTCGATCCGCAATTCATCATCACTGAAGGCAAGCGCGACCTGGTGTCCCAAAACGGATGGAACATATTTTTTGATAAGGTGCCCTTAAAGCCGCATCAATCCTATAAAGTTGAATTTCATAAAAAGGATATCAACGTAAATAGTTCGGGTTCACGAACTGTAATTACGATGAGTGGGGTAGAAGCCCCCAATTTTGAAGGCGACCTGCAGATAACACTCTATAACGGCCAGCCCCTCTTCAACATAGCCGCCGTTGTATCAACCCAAAAAGATTCGACGGCTATACTGTATGATGCCGGTTTGGTGGGGAAGCACCCGCCTGTAAAGAACATCAGCTACAGCGATGTTTATGAAAAACTGCAAACAGATGATATCAATCAGCCTGATACTGCTAAAAATATAGCCGTAAAGTATCGTACAATCATCGGCACAAATGATAAAGGAAGTATTGCTGTTTTCCCGGCGCCGCACCAATATTTTTATCCATTAGATGAAGCTTTCAACCTCAAATTTGTGTGGTATGGCAACAATTACCGCCAAATGCTTGAGGGCTTTGGCATTGGTATAAGGCAGGAATTAAATGGTGATAAACGTTATGTGCCATGGTTTAACGCCCCGCCGGGTACAAAACAGCGGCTTAACTTTTTCTGCTTGTTAGGTATTAATGGCGCACCGGCGTTGTTAGCCAATGTGAAGCAATTTACGCACAATGACAGCTATAAACCCTTGCCGGGTTACAAAACCATGGCTAGCCATTTCCATAATGAGTTTATTATGAGTGTGGTGCTCAAAGGTAAGCCCGTACCTGATAGCCCCAGCTTTGTGAAAGTATTTAAACGGCTGGGCGTAAACATTGTGCACCTGGCCGAGTTTCACTATACTGCCCACCCTAAAGGTCCCGACGAACAACGTTTACAGGAGTTGAAAACGTTGTTTGAGCAATGCGCCCGCTTATCCTCATCAAACTTTTTGTTGTTGCCAGGCGAAGAGCCGAATGAGTTTTTTGGAGGTCACTGGCTGGAGTTTTTCCCAAAGCCGGTTTACTGGATTATGGACAGGAAGCAGGGTACGTCATTTGAAACTACCGATGCCGAACATGGCAAGGTTTACCACATTGGTGATAAAAACGATATGCTGAGGCTGCTGCAAGCCGAAAATGGGCTGGCCTGGACCGCCCATGCCCGTACCAAAGGATCAACAGGGTTTCCGGATACCTATAAAAAGGAAGATTTTTTCCTGTCGGATAGGTTTTTAGGTGCTGCCTGGAAAGCCATGCCGGCCGATCTGTCGCAACCCTGGTTGGGGAAACGGGTGCTGGATTTGATGGACGATATGAATAACCGGGGCCTCCATAAAAAAGTACTCTCGGAAGCCGACTTGTTCAGTATCGAACCGGAAAACGAGATGTATGCCCACATGAATATCAATTACCTGAAACTGGATAAACAACCGAAATATAAGCAAGGCTGGCAGCCGGTTTTGGATGTGTTGCAGCAGGGTAAGTTCTTCTCCACCACCGGCGAAGTTTTGATTGAAGATTTTAAAATAAATGGCCGGTCGTCTGGCGAAACCTTTACCTTGCCCGACAATGGACAATGCCACATCTCCTTTAAAATCAGCTGGACATTCCCGCTTAATTTTGCCGAAATTATTTCTGGTGACGGCAAGCAGGTTTATCGTAAACGCGTTAACCTTGATGCCACCGAAGCATTCGGAAACCAGTTATTTAGCTTAACAGAAAACCTTAAAGGCCGTAAATGGGCACGTTTAGAGATATGGGACGCTGCCGCCGATGGTGCTTTTACGCAAACAGTTTGGTTTGAATAAAGGGAAACAGCACCCGTAAAGGCATCTGTACAAAAATTAGCAATATATTAAAACCTGCAAAATGAGAGTTGCGGGTTATGATTGTTTGTAGGAGTGTTTTATAGCGAAAATTGCTAATGTGAAAAACTTAATTGTGTTGATAGTCC
>NZ_JBFUIJ010000106.1:0-2612 GCF_056401935.1 Mucilaginibacter sp. P4_D1 | reverse complement strand
CCTCTATACTGTTGTCTTCTCTTTTTTATTACTTCTTCCAATATGTCAAAGAACTTTACCCCTATTCCATTTAACTCTTAAATGGTCTATTTGCATTATATCCTATTCCTTTCGGAAAACGGAGGGTGTGGTGGAGAATAACGGATTCGAACCGTTGACCCCCTGCGTGCAAGGCAGGTGCTCTAGCCAGCTGAGCTAATCCCCCTTAGATGAGCTGAAAGCTTAAGGCTTAAAGCATAAAGCTTTTTTCCTTTCTTTCTTCGCCTGAAGTTTAATGCTTTCTGCTTTTGGCTTTCTGCTTTTCGCTCCAATAGTAGTCCCGAGCAGATTTGAACTGCTGACCCCTACATTATCAGTGTAGTGCTCTAACCAAGCTGAGCTACAGGACTTTTTTTTAGTTTGCAGTTTTGAGTTCTCAGTTTGCAGTCTTAGCTTCACTTTCGTGCTAACTGCTAACTGCTTACCGCCAACTGCTGACTGCCTACCTTATCCTTCACTCACCTTTCGGCCTAGCTCCACATAGATGGCTTCATCTTTTGGGTTTCCTTTTTGTGTTTAATTATTGAATGACTGAATTATTGAATTAGTGATTTAATGTATGGCCTAAACCACTCACTTAATCAACTAATCAAACTCAATCAACCAATTTTAAGAAATAATCATGTAGGTAACTTGTTACGATATCTCGTTCGATACTGCTCCAGAAAGGAGGTATTCCAGCCACACCTTCCGGTACGGCTACCTTGTTACGACTTAGCCCCAGTTACCGACTTTACCCTAGGACGCTCCTTGCGGTTACGCACTTCAGGCACTTCCAGCTTCCATGGCTTGACGGGCGGTGTGTACAAGGCCCGGGAACGTATTCACCGCGTCATTGCTGATACGCGATTACTAGCGAATCCAACTTCACGGGGTCGAGTTGCAGACCCCGATCCGAACTGTGAATGGCTTTAAGAGATTGGCATCCTGTTGCCAGGTAGCGGCCCTCTGTACCATCCATTGTAGCACGTGTGTAGCCCCGGACGTAAGGGCCATGATGACTTGACGTCGTCCCCTCCTTCCTCTCTATTTGCATAGGCAGTCTGTTTAGAGTCCCCACCTTAACGTGCTGGCAACTAAACATAGGGGTTGCGCTCGTTGCGGGACTTAACCCAACACCTCACGGCACGAGCTGACGACAGCCATGCAGCACCTAGTTTCGTGTCCCGAAGGACTTGAGCGTCTCTGCTCAATTCACTAACTTTCAAGCCCGGGTAAGGTTCCTCGCGTATCATCGAATTAAACCACATGCTCCTCCGCTTGTGCGGGCCCCCGTCAATTCCTTTGAGTTTCACCCTTGCGGGCGTACTCCCCAGGTGGAATACTTAACGCTTTCGCTTAGACGCTGACCGTATATCGCCAACATCGAGTATTCATCGTTTAGGGCGTGGACTACCAGGGTATCTAATCCTGTTTGATCCCCACGCTTTCGTGCCTCAGTGTCAATTTAACCATAGTAAGCTGCCTTCGCAATTGGTGTTCTGTGACATATCTATGCATTTCACCGCTACTTGTCACATTCCGCCTACCTCTAGTTCATTCAAGCTCATCAGTATCAAAGGCACTGCGATAGTTAAGCTACCGTCTTTCACCCCTGACTTAATAAGCCACCTACGCACCCTTTAAACCCAATAAATCCGGATAACGCTTGGATCCTCCGTATTACCGCGGCTGCTGGCACGGAGTTAGCCGATCCTTATTCTTACCATACATTCAGCTTTCTTCACGAAGAAAGGTTTATTCTGGTACAAAAGCAGTTTACAACCCGTAGGGCCGTCTTCCTGCACGCGGCATGGCTGGTTCAGGCTTCCGCCCATTGACCAATATTCCTTACTGCTGCCTCCCGTAGGAGTCTGGTCCGTGTCTCAGTACCAGTGTGGGGGGTCATCCTCTCAGATCCCCTAAACATCGTAGCCTTGGTAAGCCGTTACCTTACCAACTAGCTAATGTTCCGCATGCCCATCTTGTTCCTATAAATATTTGATTAAATTGCGATGCCACAACTTAATGTTATGCGGTCTTAATCTCTCTTTCGAGAGGCTATCCCCCTGAACAAGGTAGGTTACATACGTGTTACGCACCCGTGCGCCACTCTCAAGGAAAGCAAGCTCTCCTATCCCGTCCGACTTGCATGTATTAGGCCTGCCGCTAGCGTTCATCCTGAGCCAGGATCAAACTCTCCATTGTAAAATGTTTTGTTTGTTCACTGACCCTATTATTAATAATAGAATCTGTATAATTATTATATCTTTATACAGTATCTAACTTTTGTTATCATAACYCTTCYGCCTCTTGCTTCCTGCTTTACGCCTTCCGCTTTCTGCTTCCGTGTTACTCTACATGATTTTCTATTTCTTAAAAGAACTTTCTCGCTTCATCATCCGAATCCGCTATATGTTGTCGAAGTTTTACCTTCTTAACTYTTCATTTTTATTACCGGAATCGCTCCGGCTTTTTAACTTCTTTTGCTCCTCAAAGCAACCCTCCGTTTGGGTCTGCAAAGGTAGTAAACCTTTTTACTTTTCCAAAACTTATTTTTTCTTTTTTTTATCTCTCGATCTCTAAAGAATCTC
>NZ_JBFUIJ010000105.1:0-2654 GCF_056401935.1 Mucilaginibacter sp. P4_D1 | reverse complement strand
AACCAATGAACCAATGAACCAATGAACCAATGAACCAATGAACCAATGAACCAATGAACCAATGAACCAATGAACCAATGAACCAATGAACCAATGAACTAATAAAATGATAAAAAACTATTTCAAAATCGCTTTGCGTAACCTGTGGAAGCATAAAGCATTTTCTATTATTAATATAACAGGCCTGTCCATAGGGATAACGGCCTGTTTTTTCATTTTTATGTATGTAGGCTTTGAGTTGAGCTACGATAATATGCATACCAGGGCCGATAGGATTTACCGGCTGGTTACGGATATTAAAACGCCGACCGAAACCATTAATACCGGCGTTACGGCATGGCCATTCGCGCCAAACATTAAAGCCGATTTTCCCGAAGTGGAATCATTTGTGCGGGTGAGCGGCGGTAGTTTTTTGGTAAAAAAAGGCAATGTTAAATTCCAGGAAGAGAAATCCATTTTCGCCGATTCAACATTTTTTAAAGTTTTTGATTTCAAACTGTTGAAGGGCGATCCCAAAACGGCATTGTCAGAGGTGGCTACTATCGTGTTTTCAGAGTCGGCTGCAAAAAAATATTTTGGTAACACCGATCCTGTAGGGCAAACTGTACTGCTAACCGGCGATGCCATCCCCGCCAAGGTAACAGGGGTTATGAAGGATATTCCCGAAAACTCACAAATAAAAGCGGATATGCTGATATCGATGGTGTCGCTTACCCAAAAGTTTAATAAAGGGCTGGATAACCAATGGGCAAATTTTGGGGCGTCGAGTTACCTGTTATTAAAACCTGGCACCGACCCTAAAAGGTTGGAAGCCAAATTCGCGGCATTTTTAGAACGCCGCAATGGCGACGAAGAACGGAAAATGCACATGAGCTACAAGTTGTTCCTGGAGCCAATGAAAACGGTTTACCTATATTCTAAACGCGGCGGCCAGGAATCGGGTAGTATCAACAACGTTTACATATTTACTATTGTGGCCGTTTTTATATTGCTGATAGCCTGTATCAATTTTGTGAATTTAACCACAGCGCGGTCTGTTGAGCGGGCCAAAGAGGTAGGCATCCGCAAAGTTGTCGGAGCCGAAAAGGGCCAGTTAGCCAGCCAGTTTATAGGCGAGTCGGTTGTGCTTTGCCTTATCGCTTTTGTGTTAACTATTATTTTGTCGGTATTGTTTCTGCCCTTGTTTAACCAGCTTGCAGGGAAAACTATCAGCGCCGGAATTTTTTCCAATTGGTATTACGTGCTGATTTTATTGGGTACATCGGTAGCCATCGGTCTTATTGCCGGCATTTATCCCGCGTTGGTTTTGTCGTCATTTATGCCGGTTTCGGTATTGAAAGGCCGGTTTGCCAGCAGCAGCAAGGGTAATGTATTGCGTAAAACACTGGTGATAGCGCAGTTTACCATTTCGATATTCCTTATTATAGGTACCATTATCGTTTACACCCAAATGAACTTTATGCAAAACCGGGATCTTGGTTTTAGTAAAGACCAGATGCTTATTTTGGATACCAATGGCGATCCGGCCGGGAACGCGCTTAAGGAAGCACTTACATCAATTCCGGGGGTAAAATCAACCGCAATGTCGTCAAGTGTTCCGGGTGGGGGTAATCCTGGTGCTTATTCAGAGATTGAAAACAAAAAAGGCGATTTGCAAATAGCTAATCTCGACCTGTATTTTGTCGACTGGGATTATGTAAATCAATTTAAAATCAAGATGGTTGCAGGCAGGCCATTTTCCCGCGGGTTTGGCACAGATACGGCCCAAGCCATGTTATTGAACGAGGCCGCGGTTAAATTATTTGGCTATAGTTCACCGCAACAGGCTATCGGCAGGCGCTTTAAACAATGGGGCCGCGAGGGCAAAATAGTAGGGGTGATGAAGGATTTCCATTTCCGGTCGTTACAGGAAGTTATTAAGCCGTTAAGTATGCGAATTGAAATGAAGAACATCTCTTTAATTTCGGTAAAAATGTCGACCCAAAATACTGCGGCAACGCTGGCAGCCATTGAAAATAAATGGAAAATGTTAATCCCGAACAGGCCCTTCAGCTATTACTTTTTAGATGAGTTTTTTGACCGCCAGTACCGTGCAGAGCAGCGCTTTGGCAAACTGTTCCTCAACTTTGCGGTGCTGGCCATATTTATATCATGCCTTGGGTTATTGGGCCTGGCATCGTACAGTACGCTACAACGTACCCGCGAAATTGGTATCCGGAAGGTATTGGGCGCCACCGTGCCTGGCATTGTTAACATGCTATCCCGGGATTTTATTATACTGGTCATTATCTCTTTCTTCATCGCATCGCCCCTGGCGTATTGGTTTATGCACAGCTGGCTCAAAGATTTTGCCTACCGCATTGATATCAGCTGGTGGATCTTCGTTATTGCCGGCGTCCTGGCCTCTGTTATAGCACTTGGCACCATCAGTTTCCAGGCCATCCGCGCGGCGCTTAGCAACCCGGTTAAAAGTTTAAGAAGCGAGTAAGTATATAGGTGAAAGGCAAAAGGCGAAAGGTAAAAGGTAGCTGCGTTAGCGGCATGTCCCAACGAATCAACCGGCGAAGCCCGGTTGATTCACCTTTCACCTTTCACCTTTCACCTTTCACCTTTCACCTTTCACCTTTCACCTTTCACCTTTCACCTTTCACCTT
>NZ_JBFUIJ010000104.1:0-2826 GCF_056401935.1 Mucilaginibacter sp. P4_D1 | reverse complement strand
CCTTTCACCTTTCACCTTTCACCTTTCACCTTTCACCTTTCACCTTTCACCTTTCACCTTTCACCTTTCACCTTTCACCTTTCACCTTTCACCTTTCATCTTTCACCTTTCACCTTTCACCATTGTATCATTACCGTACGCCCCATGTTACATAAGCGTACAGTTATTATTTATTTGATTTTAATTAACTTACTGATAATTAGCTGTTTGAAAGTTTGGTATATTATTGATACCTGAATGATAAAATGATTATTATTATTGCTGTTAAGTAAAATTTAAATCACTAATTCACCAACTTATTAATTCACAACAAAAAATGTTATCACTTCAGCATATTTCAAAATACTACCAGGTAAGTGGACTAAAAAATTACGTGCTCAACGATCTGAGCCTTGAGGTTGACGAGGGCGAGTTTATTTCTATCATGGGGCCATCAGGATCTGGTAAATCAACTTTGCTTAATGTTATAGGTATGCTGGATGAGCCAACCGATGGCTATCACTATTTTGCAGGCCACGCTGTACACCAGCTTAAAGAAAAACAACGCTCGGCTTTGTATAAACAATACATCGGCTTTGTTTTCCAGGCTTATCACCTTATTGATGAGCTTACCGTGTATGAAAACATCGAAACTCCGCTAATTTACCAGGATTTTAAAAGCTCGGAACGTAAAGCCATGGTTGCAGATATACTGGATAAATTTAACATAG
Source organism: Mucilaginibacter sp. P4_D1 (assembly GCF_056401935.1). Classification (NCBI taxonomy): domain Bacteria; kingdom Pseudomonadati; phylum Bacteroidota; class Sphingobacteriia; order Sphingobacteriales; family Sphingobacteriaceae; genus Mucilaginibacter; species Mucilaginibacter sp. P4_D1. Next base: position 2,116 of record NZ_JBFUIJ010000104.1, on the reverse strand, counting down.
TTGGCAAAAAAGACCTTTTCCCGGCACAGTTATCGGGCGGTCAGCAGCAATTGGTAGGTATTGCCCGTGCGTTGATTGCCAAACCAAAATTGTTATTAGCCGATGAGCCAACAGGTAACCTTAATTCCAAACAAGGCGAAGAGATCATGGAGCTTTTTCGCAAGCTGAACAAAGAAGATAAAGTAACCATTATACAAGTAACCCACTCCGAAAAAAATGCCGAATACGGTACGCGCATCATTAACCTGCTCGACGGTAAAATAGCATCATCAAAACAACTCTGATCATCATATAGTAATGCGATATTTTAAATTTATATTTTTTGGTTTGATAGCACTGTCGGCAACACAGGTACAGGCGCAAACCGATTCTGTTCTATCTATCAGGCAATGTGTTGACATTGCGATAAAAAACAACCTCGACGTTAAAAAAAGTGAGCTTGATATGCAGCGGCTGGAAATTGGCTACAAACAAGCTAAAGAGTATTTGCTGCCTACCATTAGCGGCGATGTTAACCATAGCATAAATAATGGCCGCAGTTTAAATACTTACACCTACAGCTATGTAAACCAATCGCTTACATCGGGTAATTATAGTTTAAATGGCAGCCTTACCTTGTTTAGCGGCCTTCAAAATTTAAACAATATCAAACAAACCTCGCTTTCATACCAGGCGGGTAAAATGGATTTTCAGCAGGCTAAAGACCAGATAACTATACAGGTTATAACAGCCTACTTATCTGTTTTGGATAATGCAGAATTATTAAACCAGGTAACCAATCAACTGGAAGTATCAAAGAAACAGGTTGAGCGCTTAACCATTTTAGAAAAAGAAGGCGCTAATAAGCTGCCTGGTGATTTGTACGATTTGAAAGGTACTTACGGTGATAACCAGCTGAATTTTGTTGCCGCAAAAAGTGCGTTGGAGGTTTCAAAACTTAGCCTGATGCAAATGTTAAACATTCCGTATAACAAAAACCTGAAGCTTGAACCATTGAGCGTGCAGGATGTATCAAGCAAAACGGATGCATCGTCAGAACAGGTGTACGATACAGCGCTGCAACAGCTGGCTTTCATTAAAGCAGCCGAATTGAGAAGCAGGAGCGCCGAAAAGGGTGTTAAAGTTGCCCAGGGTGCGTTACTACCTACACTCTCACTAGGAGCTGGTATTTTTACCAACTACTCCAGCGCTGCCCAAAAATCAACTTTTATTGATTCGGCCGAAGTAAATACGGGTTCATATATTAAAGGGCCGGGCGGAAATCAGCCGGTGTATACCAAGGTGGCAAATAACAGTATTCAAAATATTGGTTATTATGATCAGTTTAAAAACAACTACAATACGCAAATAAGCCTGAGTTTACACATTCCGATATTAAACTATTTTCAAAACCGCAACAAAGTTTCGCTGGCAAAAATCAACTACCAGGAAGCAAAGTATGTTGAAAATAATGCTAAAATAGTTTTGAAACAAAGTGTTGAACAAGCCTATCTGAACATGACGCTGGCTTACGAAAGATATACCGTTTTACTTGAACAGGTTAAAGCGTACTCAGAATCATTCAGAATAGCCGAGATCCGTTTCAATGCCGGTGTATTAACGTCTGTTGAATTTGTATTGACAAAAAACAACCTCGACCGTACCAAACTGGCGATGATAAACGCGCGGTACGATTGCTTTATCTACAACAAAATATTAGATTATTACCAGGGCAAATTAACGCTTTAAAAAAAACAGAAAAGTTTTAGGAATTGTAAAAAAGTTTTACATTTATCCCAGAATTTATTTCTGACATGTCCGGTTTATATTTTTGGCGCCATTGGGGCCGATGATGTAAACCGGATTGCTATTTAAGGGTGCCGATTCTCAGGGCTGACGCATTAGAAATTTTTATTAGCGATAAGCGTTAACAGAAATTTATGGTTCCAACCAGCCATTTTTCGTTTGGCCTTCAGGCTGGCCTTGCTGGTTTTATCAGCTTTCAGAATATTTAAGGCTATTTTTCTGACGACTGCCAGGTTTTGAGCGGCCTGCCTGTTGCGTGTGGTATTGTAGTCTTCGCCAAAACCAACATCCAGTTGCCAGTGCAACTGATTTTCTATCCCCCAATGTGCGC
>NZ_JBFUIJ010000103.1:0-3428 GCF_056401935.1 Mucilaginibacter sp. P4_D1 | reverse complement strand
TTACCATAATGATAAGTACACCGTTCCGGGCGGAAGCCGCGATGAATACCGTCTTTATCTGAACCGTGCGCTTGATCCTGACCGAAAATATTATCAGCCTGATGGTATTCTCGTATTTGAAAAAGTCGAAACAGAAGGTGTGATCCCTCAGTATATTCTTTATCTGTATAGGCCCGGGGAGCAGCATTATGAAGACCTCGATAAACTTATCGGACTTTCTCCAATCAAAGGCGGTCATGCGCTAATACCTGATGAGCTCACATTCCTCCCGCAGCGGGACATTGATACGGATGAAGCGGCAGTTGTTATAGCGCCTGAGATCCGTTCAGACATCATCGAACAGCAGCAGGAAGCACTGGCCGCTGAAGAAGCTGATGTAGAAGAAACCAGGGGAGCAAGTCTTTTCGGTGCGGATAGTTTCCGGGACTTTGTGCTGCTTGCCTATGGTTACCGGTGTGCGGTGACAGGTACAGCCATCAGATATAAAAAACTGAGCAACCTCGAAGCCGCTCATATACGGCCAAGAGCCCATGCCGGCACTTTTCTTCCCTGCAACGGTATCGCCCTTTCGCGCGATATGCACTGGGCATTTGATAAGGGAATGATCACGATCAGCGACGATTTTACTATTATCGTTCACGAACATTTGATGGGAACGCCGCTGAAGGAATACGCAGGTAAAAACATCCTGCTGCCGGCTGAGCCTTATTTTCAGCCGGAGAAGAAGTTTCTCAGACATCACCGGGAGAATATATTTGGCCTTTTCATTTACTCCGGCAGCATCAGGATTCTGAAAAGTAACAGAGAAAGCTAAGCGAACAGGTTATTGTCATATATAAAATATGGATATGTGATATTTATATATATATTGTCAGTCCAAAACCTTGTTGACACCTGTAAATGAATAAAACCTTTTCCGATCCCGATTTTTTCCCCTGTGCCGTCAATGATCTCGAAGGAAAAGATTTCCTGGTAGATGACTATCAGCGGGGTTTTAAGTGGTCTTGCCAGCAGGCAGTTGACCTGCTTACCGATATCGATGATTTTCCTGCTGATTTCACCAGATATTGCCTGCAGCCGGTGGTTATTAAAGATAACCGGCGGCCGGCAGGAGAAAAACGGCTGTACGAACTTATTGATGGTCAGCAGCGGATGACCACCATTTATATCATTTTACGCGTACTGGATTCGGCAGGCCCCTTTTTTAATATCAATTATAACACCCGGCCGCGCAGCGCCGAATTCCTGGAAAAGATCATCTCTGTTCCGGCGATCTCCTACAACGGATATGATCCGGAAAAAATTGAAGGAATGGAGGAAGAGATAAGCGCTCACTGGGACTCGTACATCAGCGAAAAGAAAGCTTACGACAACGTAGACAATTTTCATTTTTACCGGGTGTATCAAACGGTTCAGCTCTGGTTTGAGCAAAAGGATGATGATGAAAAACAGGCCTTCCGGCATAAACTGCTCAACCACACTTATGTGATCTGGTATGAGGTTAGGCCGGACGAAATATCCGAAAAGGTTTTTATCAATATCAACAGCGGAAAGATCGCCCTGACCAATGCCGAACTGATCAAAGCACTTTTCCTGATCAATTGCCGCGATCACAGCAGTCCCGAACTCAGCCGGCTCAGACAGGACGAGATTGCCCAGGAATGGGACCAGATCGAATATAACCTGCAGCGTGATGACTTCTGGTATTTTATACGAAAAAAGGTTGCTGTTGAAGACGCCGCTACAAGGATTGATTTGCTTTTTGATCTGATCACCAAAAAACGGGAAGATGACCCTGACAATTATTTTTCATACCGGTATTACGCACGAAGGGTTAAAAATAAACAAAAGCTGGACTGGCAGGAGGTCAAAAACCTTTATGACCGACTGCAGGAATGGTATGAGGAACGCAGTATCTATCACCTGGTAGGATTTATAGTAACAAGGGGGTTTTCTACGATTCCTGCGCTCATTAAGTTAAGTAAAGACAAGGGAAAAAGAGCCTTCAGAGAAGAACTGGTCAAAATCGTCCGTAAAAGGTTTAAAACGATTTCAGAAAACGTAAAGGTTTATGACCTCGATAATCTGAACTATGAGGAAAACAAGGAACGGGTCAAAGATGTTCTGCTTCTCTTTAACATCGAGACTTTTGAGGTAAGTGACGCTGATTTTCGTTTCCCTTTCGACCGGTTTAAAAAAGAAGAATGGAGCATAGAACACATCCATGCGCAGAATACCAAATTCTTTACTTTAAAAAAAGAAGCCGGAGAATGGGCTGCCGATATTACAGACCTGCTAGATGATCTGAAAAGTTCTGAAGAGGCCGATCCTGAACAGATTACAAAACTCGGGCAGCTGATCACTCCTTTTATCGGGCTCGCGGGAGATGACAAAATCCCTCAGAATTTACTGTTTGCGCTGGAAGAAGCTGCAAAACAGGCTGCCCTGTTATTTGAGGTTCACAGTCTTTCCAATATGGCTTTGCTGGACAGGAACACCAACAGTGCGCTGGGAAATATGAACTTTCTTAATAAAAGGAAAAAGATCCTGGAGATCGACAAAACCGGCTGGGCTGAAATAAAAGGAAGAAAAGTAAAGGCCTTTGTGCCCGTCTGTACGAAAAATGTCTTTATGAAGTATTACACCACTGAGGCCAGTGTGGTTCAGATGAGCTACTGGGGATATCGGGACAGGCAGAATTATTATGAGGCAGTTGGTGAAAAATTAAAAACATATTATGACTGATCCGCAGACATTGAACACATTCTGGAAGCTGATCAGGAGTCACAGAATTGAGATACCGATCATCCAGCGTGATTACGCACAGGGAAGAACAGACAGCCGGGCTACGCGCATCAGAAAGTCGTTTGTCAGATCTTTAATTGATCATACGGAGCGGTCGGAACTGCTCCACCTTGATTTCATATACGGGAAAATCAACGGTAAAAACGAGGCCCTGCGGATAGAGAAAAACAAAGAGGCCGTTAATAACCTGCTGAAAGCTGTCCGCAATTATTCTGATCACCTGGGAATCGGTATAGCTTATAATCTGGATGTATGGCCGATAAACGGAACCGGTCCTGCGGAAACTGCCTTTGTTCCCCTTGATGGTCAGCAGCGGCTGACCACGCTTTTCCTGTTTCACTGGTATATCGCAGCCCGTATATCGCCCGGGGGCAGCGAAATTCTCGAACGGTTTACCTACCGGACCAGACGCAGTTCAGCTAGCTTTTGCCGCGAACTGGTCAGTCATGGGGCAGAGCTGAATTTTGATGCCTCTTTATCAGAGGAGATCGGCGACAGCACCTGGTTTTTCCGTAACTGGCATAAAGATCCGACAGTAGCCGGCATGCTCAGAACAATCGATGAGATTCATTCAAATCTGAAGAAACGGACTGATGACGATTTGCGGCAGTACTGGGAAGCGC
>NZ_JBFUIJ010000102.1:0-3710 GCF_056401935.1 Mucilaginibacter sp. P4_D1 | reverse complement strand
GGCAAAGGCCTCTCCGCGCGAGTCTTCGACAGGCTCAGACTGACAGGCTAACACACCTCGAAAGAAAACATGTCATGGGTGGTGGTAAAATTTCGGGAAACTCTGAAGGAAACATTGCGTCGCACAAAGGGCTGTCATGGTGAGCCTGTCGAACCAGAGCGGGCAAAGGCCTCTCCGCGCGAGTCTTCGACAGGCTCAGACTGACAGGCTAACACACCTTGAAAAGAAAACACCTCTTACTAACTTGTCTCAGATCCCACTGGAAAGACAGTAGACGTACTGTTCAGCTTGCTTGCGGGATACGGAAAAAATTAAGCATAACTCGCCTGCTTGTTAGTGTCCAAACTCATTGCCATACACTATACCTAAACTATGCTTTACCCAGCCATGTTATTCTGACGCTATTCATCTGCCGGTTGCCAAAGCTCGATAATGTTCCCTTCTGGGTCGAGAATATGGACGAATTTGCCATAGTCATACTCAGCAATCTCGTCAACAATGGTCACGTTGTCCTTTTTTAGCTCCTCAACCAGCGCAACCAGGTTTTCTACCCGGTAATTGATCATAAAAGGCTTTGCCGAGGGATTAAAATATTTGGTATCCTGCGGAAAAGTACACCAGGATGTGGATCCTGTTTTCGACGGATCATCGGCCTCCCGCCACTCAAACGTTGTTCCGTATTCGCTTTTAGGCAATCCAAGGTTTTTGGCGTACCATTCATTCATACTTTGCGGGTTTTCGCATTTAAAAAATACGCCGCCTATGCCTGTTACTTTTTTCATATTTATTAGTTTCTGGTTTAAATTATAAGATCACTGTTAGTGTTAAGTCAGCAGTACAAAGTCGTAAGGCTAAAGGTGAATTTTTTCTTTTTTGGCTGAGAACTTAAGACTTTTAACTGAGGGCTAACCGTCAATTCATCGTTGCCCCGACAGTAGTTTGGTTAGATTTATTTTTAAGTATCACCGCAGCTATTAAAGATACCACGATGCCAACCGGCACAATTTCCAAATAGGTGAACATAGCTCTAAAGCCGGGACTTGTTTTATATTTTTCCATCGTGACAGCCATTTCGGCTCCTTGTTTTTTTATCTCCCCGGCGCTTGCTCCACCCGCTTTCAATTCGGCCAACACCTGGGCCTGGTATTTCTCGCCAAAATCGGGGATAAAAAAGCTATAGTCTATCATCCAAACGATAACATATACAGTGGATGCTATAAGCGTTATTAAAAGCCCGATTTTAAGTGCATTTCCAAAAGAAATTATGCCGTTGTTATAATTATCCCGGTAGTTTTTTATAGCTACAAAAATGAGCGAAAAGGCTATTATCATAGATGTATAGCCAAGCACCATCCGCGTATTTAAGCTTAAGCTGTCGCCCAGTCCCGCTTCAACAATAACAGCCCATGTGGCTGCTATAAGGCCACCAATAAGCCCGTAAACCAAAATATTTTTTTTCATTGTTTTTTATCTAAGTTTTAAAGCACGTCCAAAATTGCAGTAAGGACTTATATTTCGGGTCATCCTTTTGGGTGATTTTATAAAAAAGGCACTTATCATACTAAAAAACGGGCATTAAGGTATCGACTGTAACTTCCCCCTTTTTCAGTAACCTGTATACTGCCATTTAGCTAACCCGATTCCAAATCAACTTACCATCAATATTAATAATAAACCGCCAAATCAGCTTAAATAAAGTTTAGCTTTTTATTTACACAAGATACTATTATATAATATTTTACCTAATTTTAAATAACCAAACCTATGTTATTATGGATAAGATAGCCGCTCCTGAACCTCTTTCGGAAAACAAGCTGGAGGTTGCCATAATTAAACCGTTTGACAGCATCGCGCTCGCATTTTCGGGCGGTGGCTTTCGGGCGGCTTCCTTCGCGTTAGGTGTATTATCGTACCTCGACAAAGTAAAATTTGACGATTCAACTGACGAGCTGTTTGGCCATAGCCTGTTACAAAGGGTTAGCTACATGTCGTCGGCATCGGGAGGCACCATAGCAACCACGCTGTATGCATTGTACAACGGCAAGGGCAAAAGCTTCGGCGATTACTATAGCAAACTTTTAACGACGCTTACCGGCGATGAGTTGTTAAAACACGCGATGGAGATATTGGCCGATAAAAAGTATTGGAAAACCAGGGAGCTTAAAAGCCGCAATATTATTAACGCGTTTGCACTGGCTTACGATAAATATTTATTTGACCATGCCGCCCTTGAATCACTCTGCCATGATGGGGAGCCCGGTAAACATTTACAGGAGGTTTGCTTTAATGCCACTGAGTTTTTCACCGGCCAATCTTTCAGGCAGGATATAAAGCTGGTGCCCGATGCCGGTAAAGACCCCTATTTTACCTACGGTAATATGGTGATATACCTGGACGAAAAAACGGCGGGTAAACTAAAACTGGGCGATATACTGGCGGCATCGTCATGCTTTCCGGCAGGTTTCGAGCCTATAGTTTTTCCTGATGATTTCACGTACCCCGGCCTTTACCCGGCAGAGCTAAAAAAGGCCCTTACCATGCTGCCGCAAACCGGCGATAAACAGGAAAAGGAATTTATAAGCAAAAAAAACTTTGGGTTGATGGATGGCGGCATTACCGACAACCAGGGGCTGCAAAGCATGATGTATGCCGATGGCCGCCGTACCCGGCACGAAACCGACCTGCGGCATTTTGACTTCCTGATGGTTAACGACGTTGGCAGCCATTTTATTACCCCATATGTAATGCCCGAAGTAAAAAAGGGCTGGGAACTATCCATAAGGGGATTGATGCTCATAGCGGCTGCGGTTATTTTCGTTTTGTCAGCAGGGATCTGGTATGGAATAAGGCACAATTGCGCTTTATTAACTGTAGGCTGCTCATTACTTACTACAGTCCCTTTAATTCTTTTGGTGGCAACGCTTTATTTAAGACAGCAGTTGTTGGGCGTTGCCAATTCGGCATTGATATTAAACTTTAAAAAGAATTTTACCGAAAGAATAATTACGGTGCTGGTTGGCTATTTTGCAAAAACACCCCTAAGCGTTATTAAACAAATGATAAGCGCAAGGGTACAATCGGTGCTGATGCTTAATATGAGCATATTTTTAAAGCGGATAAGACAACTGCTTTACAATAAATTTTATTTTTCGCCGCAGTGGAAAAACCGGGGCAAGGGTAACCACATTTATGACCTTTCCTTCTCCAACAATATTAACCGCAAAGCCGATGATGGTTATAAATCACCAACGCCGCCAGTGCTTGACCCAAGTCGCGATATCCAAATTGTAGCACAGGTTGCCTTCAATATGGGTACCACCTTATGGTTTGATAAACAATCCACCGAGCAAGAACACAGCGAAGCCTGTATCATAGCCTGCGGGCAGTTTACCACCTGTTATAACCTGCTGCAACATATTATGAGGCTATTGGCTATAAAACCAGATAAAGCCCCTTTTGATAATAAATACCGTGACCGGTTATTAAAATTAGAACAGCAAATGCTGGTAGACTATGAAGCATTTAAAACCAATCCTTTTTTCTACTACAACCAATCGGGATTGGATTTTAAGGTGCCGGGCTTTAAAGAAGTTACGATGAAGGAGATTCCGTTTCCGGATGATTGGAAGATGGATAATATTGAAACCAAGCCCATTGAAAAATAAAACACTGAGAATTTAATTGGCGAAAAAATCTTGATGCTCTAATTC
>NZ_JBFUIJ010000101.1:0-3925 GCF_056401935.1 Mucilaginibacter sp. P4_D1 | reverse complement strand
TCATTGGTCATTGGTCATTTGTCATTGGTCATTGGTCATTGGTCATTGGTCATTGGTCATTGGTCATTGGTCATTGGTCATTGGTCATTGGTCATTGGTCATTGGTCATTTAGGGCCAAGTTTAACTGGTAGTCATTGTTTTAAAAACTTTCAAATAATCTACTGATGACTAATGACAGCGAAGCGAAATGACCAATGACAAGCGCAGCGATGATGACCAATGACAAACCAGTAGCACTACGTTTAAAATAGCGTAAAAACACGTATATATAATTACCTGGATCCATATAGCTTTACTTCACAATTACTTAGCCCCCAATCTGTCATGATACAAAAAACTCAACACTACGGCTGGACTCCCGACCTGCCCGATCATCGCGATTTAAGATATGCTGTTGTAAGGCCCGAAGCTTTAGCTAAGCCGCTACCACCAATGGTTGACATGCGGCTGCAATGCCCTCCTGTTTATGATCAAGGCCAATTAGGCTCATGCACGGCCAATGCTATAGGTGGCGCTTTTCAGTTTGAGCTGATGCGCCAAAAACTGCCGGTTTTTAACCCATCGCGCCTGTTTATTTATTATAACGAACGAGTGCTGGAAGGTACCGTAAGCCAGGATAGCGGCGCCCAACTGCGCGATGGCATAAAATCAGTAGCCACCCTGGGTGTTTGCGACGAGAAACTTTGGCCGTATAATATCAAGAAATTTGCAAAAAAGCCAACAAAAACATCATTCACCAAGGCTAAAAAGAACCAGGCCCTGCAGTACACCCGCTTAAACAATATGAACATCAGCGAGTTAAAATCGTGCCTTGCTACCGGTAATCCTTTTGTTTTTGGCTTCACCGTTTACCAGAGCTTTGAAAGTGCCACTGTTGCCCAAACCGGCATAATGCCCATGCCCTCAAAAACCGAAAGTGTTTTGGGTGGCCACGCGGTTATGGCTGCCGGGTATGACGATAGTAAAAAAGCATTCATTATCCGCAATAGCTGGGGCGACGCCTGGGGACAAAAAGGCTATTTTTTAATGCCCTATGATTACATCACCAGCACCGACCTTGCTGATGACTTTTGGACAATAACGCAGGTGGAAGGATAATCTTTGATGTGCAGATTTCAGATTTCAAATGTGCAGATGATTTTTCTGCGCAGGTTTGATGTCTGAAATCTGCTTTTTTTTTCTGAACCGGGATTTAGCAGATTAATGAATTATGGGATTTTGTCTCAAATAATTCTTTCATCTGCCCATCTGAAACGGCGACGCCCTTAACGCAGTTAATCTGCACGCCTGCACATCAAAAAATCTTGATACTTGCTACTAACTACTTGATACTTTTTTATGGTGTTGCCTTCGGCCGGGCTTTTTGTTCATACGCCTGCAGGCATTACGCGCGTTGGCCGGTATCCACGCCAATCCCTAACACATTTGTTTGAATCAGAATTTTCAGGATTTAAGAATTAACAGAAATTGGTATAGCCCCCTTTTGCGAACTTCCCTTTTTGAATTTTGACTTTTGAATTTTGACTTAAGAAAGGTTTCTATCCTTAAACCAAACTTCGTCGGGCTTGGCGTCGAAGTTGCTCATCAGGCTTACCAGTTCAATTGGATCGCCAGAGGTAATCACCAGTTCGCGGTTGGCGGGTTTCAGGAATTTTTGCTCAACCATTACATCCAGTTGTTTTAGCAATGAATCGTAATATCCACCGGTATTAAGCAGGCCTATCGGGTGGCTGTGCAGGCCTAACTGCAGCCAGGTAAGTACTTCAAAAAACTCTTCAAGGGTACCCAGTCCGCCGGGCAGGGTAATGATTCCATCGCACAAATCATTCATCATTTGCTTGCGCTGGTGCATGTTATCTACAATATGCAACTCGGTTAGCCCGGTATGCCCAACTTCCTTATCCATCAAAAACTGGGGTATCACCCCTATCGCTTTACCGCCACGGCTTAAAATGGCATCGGCTATCAGCCCCATAACACCAACTTTACCGCCACCAAATACCAGGGTAATATCGCGGCTTACCATAACTTCGGCCAGTTGCTCAATAGCTTGTTTTAATAAAGGATCGCCGTTAAAGTTGGCGCCGCAGAATACGGAGATGGATTTCATTTATCTAAATTGATATAGTTATGGTTGCGTAAATAGTTTGATGATCAAGCTTCTGTATTCCTCATCTTTCTCTGCAAGTTCGACAACCTGCTGACCTTTGCGAACATTCAGAAACACTTMTGCTTCATCGCCGTCAGGAGTATCAAAAAACAACTTCAGCTGATTTAAGTAGTTCTGATCGGTATTGGCGTTGTTCACTAAAGCTTTGGCAAATATATCAAGATCAACAAAAGCTGCCGGTATCTTATCAACAAACTTTTTATTGGTATCAACCTTAATCTTATAAATTTCGGCAAGCGCATTCCTGAAATCGTCGCTCTTTTTACCAAGGCTCCTGATCATGACACCTTTACCGAACCCATTTTCGCCCTGGTTTGTATTTTTGGGTATCGCTACCTCAAAGCCAACAAGCTTTTGCTTATATTTTGCCTGTAAATCATACACGAACGATTTATCAACTTCTTTGATGTTGACTACAGAAAAACGAACATCACCGCCCCAAACGTTTTCGCCGTTGTCTTTATTAAGTAGATCAATAACATGTTCATTGTTGTGCATATTGCACCCCGTTAAAAATACTGTTATCAATAATGAACAAAAAAACACCATTTTAAATAATCGCATATAATTTAATTTGTCCGGTCAAATTACTGCTTTCTTTTTTAATGTTTTACACAAAATCAGTTTCGCATTATACTATCAGGACCGGCGAACTGGTTAGGATGCTAATGAAATGTGAAATACCCAATCGCACTGGATAGTATTATCCATTAACTTTAGCCGTTTATCCATTTAATACGTATTATTACATAATTACATTTACCAAACCTTATAAACCAAACATCCATATGAAAAAAGCCTTAATCCTTGCAGCCGTATTATTTACAATCGGCCTTAAAAGTACTTTTGCCCAAACTGTTACCAATCCCGATATTGAAACTACTGACAGCCCGACAAGCACCATCACCAAAATTGAGACGGATCAACAGTATACCGTAGTAAGTTTTAGGCATTATGCCGGCAGTGATAACGCCTGGGCCGTGCTTAACAAGGAAATTTATATTCAAACAGACGTTGATAATAAACATTACGGGTACGTAAAATCGGAAGGGATTGCCGTAGCTCCTGAGACGAGGAACACCTTAAAAAAACTAAATGATAAGCTGGAGTTTAAAGTGTATTTTAAAAAGATTCCCGCCAACACCAAAACCATCGATATTATTGAACGCGCCGGCAAACGGAGTGATGGAATAAACTATTTTAATTTTTATAACGTTGATGTTATACATTCATCGCCTGGGGATAAGGGCATAAAAATAACCAACGTGGAATTATTACCACCACCGGCGAATACCGACACTGTTAAAGGTTTATTTTATGGACACGGTAATGAAATGGCAAACGCCATGGCCCCCATGTATACATCCATGGTAAAAAGCTTGCTTGACGCTCAATTTGCTTATTACCAGCAGCCCGGAAAAATAGCCGAGATAGCAAAACTAAATAAAGAGTATTTTGATGCCCTTACCAAAGAGGGTTTTACCAACGACCAGGCTTTAAAAATAATAACATCAAACAGTATCATCCCAAAGTCGGCATCCATTAACGGCCAGTAATTAGCGGCCAAAGCTTCTTTAGTTTTTTAATTATTGAATTATTGAATGACTGTGAATAAAATTCAATAATTCAGTCATTCAATAATTCAATAATTGCTTACCTGCTTGTGTAATTAGGGGCTTCTTTAGTTTTTTAATTATTGAATGACTGTGAATAAAATTCAATAATTCAGTCATTCAATAATTCAATAATTGCTT
>NZ_JBFUIJ010000100.1:0-4442 GCF_056401935.1 Mucilaginibacter sp. P4_D1 | reverse complement strand
CTGCAACTCGACCCCGTGAAGTTGGATTCGCTAGTAATCGCGTATCAGCAATGACGCGGTGAATACGTTCCCGGGCCTTGTACACACCGCCCGTCAAGCCATGGAAGCTGGAAGTGCCTGAAGTGCGTAACCGCAAGGAGCGTCCTAGGGTAAAGTCGGTAACTGGGGCTAAGTCGTAACAAGGTAGCCGTACCGGAAGGTGTGGCTGGAATACCTCCTTTCTGGAGCAGTATCTCGAGCTAAGTTATTGTAACAAGTTACCTACATGATTATTTCTTAATTGGTTTGCTGAATTATACTATATAGTTCAGTTATACTGATAAACACACAGAAGGAAACCCAAAAGATGAAGCCAATTAGTGGCGCTAATCAAAAGGTGATACGAGATTGCAAGAAATCGGGAATAGGAGAATCACAAATCGTAAATCCGAATTTCGAAATCGACCCAGTCCTGTAGCTCAGCTTGGTTAGAGCACTACACTGATAATGTAGGGGTCAGCAGTTCAAATCTGCTCGGGACTACAAGCAATTATTGAATTGGATAATTATAGAATTACTGAATAAAAAGTATTCAATAATTCAGACATTCAATAATTCAATCATTCATTTTTAGGGGGATTAGCTCAGCTGGCTAGAGCACCTGCCTTGCACGCAGGGGGTCAACGGTTCGAATCCGTTATTCTCCACCACACCCTCCGTTTTCCGAAAGGAATAGGATATAATGCAAATARACCATTTAAGAGTTAAATGGAATAGGGGTAAAGTTCTTTGACATATTGGAAGAAGTAATAAAAAAGAGAAGACAACAGTATAGAGGACTGTTGCAGGCTTTTGAATATTACGGAAAAGTAAAAAGGAGAAAGGCTTCGGTCTTGCTACTTGATACTAAGTACTTGATACTAAAAACGGCAACAAGAATCAAAAAGCATACATACCGGGCAAAAGGCGGTATAGTAGAAGAAAGTAAGAAAGGGTACACGGGGGATGCCTTGGCTCTCAGAGGCGATGAAAGACGTGATAAGCTGCGATAAGCTACGGGGATCTGCAAATAAGACTTGATCCGTAGATTTCTGAATGGGGAAACCTAACTATTTGAAGAATAGTTGCATAAATGCGCAAACCTGCTGAACTGAAACATCTAAGTAAGCAGAGGAAGAGAAAATAATAATGATTTCCTGAGTAGTGGCGAGCGAAAGGGAAGAAGCCCAAACCAATTATGTTACGGCATAATTGGGGTTGTAGGACCACAACATGAATACTAAACAAAACCGGAATGGGGTGGGAAACCCAGCCATAGAGCATGACAGCTGCGTACGGGTAATGAATAGTAGGATAGTGGTATCCTGAGTACCGCGAGGTCGGAGACGCCTTGTGGGAATCTGCCGGCACCATCCGGTAAGGCTAAATACTCCTGAGAGACCGATAGTGAACCAGTACCGTGAGGGAAAGGTGAAAAGAACCCCGAACAGGGGAGTGAAATAGAACCTGAAACCGTGTACTTACAAGCGGTCGGAGCCCCTTCGTGGGGTGACGGCGTGCCTTTTGCATAATGAGCCTACGAGTTACTCTTTCCTGGCAAGGTTAAGTGTTTAAGACACGGATCCGAAGCGAAAGCGAGTCTGAATAGGGCGTATAGTCAGGGGAGGTAGACGCGAAACCTTGTGATCTACCCATGGACAGGTTGAAGGTGCCGTAACAGGTACTGGAGGACCGAACCGATAAACGTTGAAAAGTTTCCGGATGATTTGTGGGTAGGGGTGAAAGGCTAATCAAACTGGGAAATAGCTCGTACTCCCCGAAATGTTTTTAGGAACAGCCTGGCGGTTGAGTTAATAAGAGGTAGAGCTACTAATTGGGTGCGGGGGAGTCAAATCCTACCAAATCCAGATAAACTCCGAATGCTTATTAATATACGCTGGAGTGAGGCTCTGGGTGCTAAGGTCCAGGGCCGAGAGGGAAAGAACCCAGACCATCAGCTAAGGTCCCCAAATTACTGCTAAGTTGAACTAACGAGGTCCGATTGCACAGACAGCTAGGATGTTGGCTTGGAAGCAGCCATTCATTTAAAGAGTGCGTAACAGCTCACTAGTCGAGCGATCGGGCATGGATAATAAACGGGCATCAAGCAGTATACCGAAGCTATGGATTTGCAGYAATGCATCTGGTAGGGGAGCATTCTATTATCCGGCGAAGCAGGAGGGACAACCGACTGTGGAGGGAATAGAAAAGCAAATGTAGGCATAAGTAACGATAAGGCGGGAGAGAAACCCGCCCACCGAAAGACTAAGGTTTCCTGATCAACGCTAATCGGATCAGGGTTAGTCGGGGCCTAAGGTGAAGCCGAAGGGCGTAGCCGATGGACAACTGGTTAATATTCCAGTACTTTTTATAACTGCGATGCGGTGACGGAGTAGTGACACTGACGCGAACTGACGGAATAGTTCGTTAAAGGCCGTAGGTATAGGATTTGTAGTTAAGTACGCAGATCTTGCTGAAAGCTGATAGTAYACCRRATCTTCGGASRMGGTRATAGTTCAGGTAATCAGACTTCCAAGAAAACCCGCTAAGCTTCAGGTTATAAAAACCCGTACCGTAAACCGACACAGGTAGTCGAGGAGAGAATCCTAAGGTGCTCGAGTGAATCATGGCTAAGGAACTCGGCAAAATGGCCCTGTAACTTCGGGAGAAGGGGCGCTTTCAGCAATGGAAGCCGCAGTGAAAAGGCCCAGGCGACTGTTTAACAAAAACACATGGCTATGCAAAATCGAAAGATGACGTATATGGCCTGACACCTGCCCGGTGCCGGAAGGTTAAGAGGGGATGTTAGTCGCAAGGCGAAGCATTGAATCGAAGCCCCGGTAAACGGCGGCCGTAACTATAACGGTCCTAAGGTAGCGAAATTCCTTGTCGGGTAAGTTCCGACCTGCACGAATGGTGTAACGATCTGGGCGCTGTCTCAGCCATGAGCTCGGTGAAATTGTGGTATCGGTGAAGACGCCGGTTACCCGCAACGGGACGGAAAGACCCCATGCACCTTCACTACAACTTAACATTGATATCGGATACAGGATGTGTAGGATAGGTGGGAGACTGTGATGTGGCTTCGCTAGGAGTCATTTAGTCAACGTTGAAATACCACCCTTTCTGTATTTGGTGTCTAACTCTGCAMWGYGGAGGACATTGTTTGGCGGGTAGTTTGACTGGGGTGGTCGCCTCCAAAAAGGTAACGGAGGCTTTCAAAGGTAAGCTCAGTACGCTTGGTAACCGTACGTGGAGTGCAATAGCATAAGCTTGCTTGACTGTGAGGCAGACAAGCCGAGCAGGGTCGAAAGACGGATATAGTGATCCGGTGGTTCTGCATGGAAGGGCCATCGCTCAAAGGATAAAAGGTACGCTGGGGATAACAGGCTGATCTCCCCCAAGAGCTCATATCGACGGGGAGGTTTGGCACCTCGATGTCGGCTCGTCACATCCTGGGGCTGGAGAAGGTCCCAAGGGTTGAGCTGTTCGCTCATTAAAGTGGCACGCGAGCTGGGTTCAGAACGTCGCGAGACAGTTCGGTCCCTATCTGTTGTGGGCGCAGGAAGTTTGAGTGGGGCTGACCTTAGTACGAGAGGACCGGGTTGGACTAACCTCTGGTGAATCTGTTATGGCGCCAGCTGTATTGCAGAGTAGCTACGTTGGGAATAGATAAGCGCTGAAAGCATCTAAGTGCGAAACTAGCCACAAGATGAGACTTCCATTGAGGGTCGTAGCAGACTACTACGTTGATAGGTCATAGGTATAAAGGTGGTGACATCATAGCCGAGTGATACTAATTGCCCGAAGCTTTCTCATAGCAGGTAATTGAATGGTGAGTGGTGAAATAAGTTGATTAAGTTGATTAAGMGAATGGTTGTAARACCAGGAACCTAATCGACCACTTAACCTAATCAACCACTCACTGAAAATACAATATTGTTGTTTTCTCTGATTAATTACTTCTTTCAATAATATGTCATTGTTAAGCTAAAAGCAGAAGGCCAAAAGGCTAAAGCGAGAAGTGAAACAAATAAATGAATTGGCAAAAAAGCGTTATGCTTTCAGCCTTGAGCTTTCAGCTCAAAAGAAATTCAGGTGCCTATATCGGCGGTGTCTACCTCTTCCCATTCCGAACAGAGAAGTCAAGCCCGCCAGAGCCGATGGTACTGCGGTAAAACGTGGGAGAGTAGGTCGGTGCCAAATCTTATCCGCCTTAAAGGCTGAATCGTGAAACCCTTCATCATACTGATGAGGGGTTTTTGCGTTTTGAAAAGTTCAATCATTCATTAGTTCATTGGTGTTCGGTTGGATACCTTGCTTTGCTGAGTTTAGCTTACAAAAGGTACACGTTTGTGGTAAAAAGATGTACTTCCTGCGCAGGTTATTGGTACTAATAGGCAATAAATATGCAATAAGTTACC
>NZ_JBFUIJ010000099.1:0-4608 GCF_056401935.1 Mucilaginibacter sp. P4_D1 | reverse complement strand
AAGCCCTTGGATTCCAGTTGTGGCTTCTCATATCCTAATGGAGCAAGGTTCTTTTCTTCCAGGTAAATGTTCAATTGCCCGCTCTCAGATGAGCGAACATCCATAAGTTCAAAATATTCTAAAAGACCTTCAGGTAAGATTAAACGGACAAGGGTTTCGTATGCTGCTGACAAGGGTATTCGTATTTGTTATTCCTGTCGCAAAACAAATACTTTTTTTATTCCCCCACAAGAATTCCGCTTGATCCATGATTTAGTGAATTGGGTCTTAGGGAAGATTCCTATTCGAAGTCATGCCTGATTTTATTTCTGCACCCCGTACGCATTAAATACTAAATGCAACTCACTAGTATTGTGAATTTTGAAACAAGTTTTATGGCTTGCAGGAATTCGTAAAACAGGCTACTCTGCCACGTACTCCATTTTCACCTGCACATTCAGGCTTTCGCTCATTTTGGCAAACTGGCCCGAGTTGCGCGTAAAATCAGGATCAGTATCCATGTACATGTTGGTGATTTTTACTATTTCGGGGTGCTTATCTGTGCCTATATTATAGGTAAGGCCTTCGCCGCTTTCCAAACTTTGCTTTAGCGCCAGGTATTGCTTCCCTGTTATGATAATCATTTTTTCTGCGGTCATGTGTTTATTATAATTGGTACTACTTAAACGGGCGCAAATAGTTTTAAGTTATCTGATATTTATACGTTAAAGCTACTACGCCAACCGGTTTATATTCCTGTTTATTATATTTACGTCAAATATAGATATAAACTACCTTCATGATCAACCTCAAAAAATTACTTCCGGTTGCTTTGCTTCTTGGTAGCGCAACGGCATCGGCACAAGTAACTTTGCCCATAAACACTACGCTGCAAAAAACATATACCAAAGGCACACGTACCCGGGGCGGTGCACCCGGCAAAAATTACTGGCAAAACACAGCCTACTATAGCATAAAAGTAAACTTCGACCCTAAAACGCTCGAAGTTAGCGGCACGGTTGGAATCGATTATATCAATAACAGTCCCGACACACTTAAAAAACTCGGTTTCAAGCTATATCCCAATGTGTACCAAAAAGGAGCACCACGGGATGCCGCTATTTCGCCAAATGATGTAAGCGATGGTGTTAAAATAAAATCGATCACTTTGGATAATCAGCCTGTTGATAGTACCAAACGTCGCGTTAATGCTACCAATATGTCGTTAAGGGTTAAACCTATCAGCCCAAAACAAAAAGTACATTTAGATATTGCTTACTCTTTTATTCTTAACAAAACATCGCACGTCCGCGGCGGGCAGGTTGATCCGGGTGCGTTTTTTATTGCTTACTTTTTTCCACGGGTGGCTGTTTATGATGATATAGACGGATGGAACGAATTCCCGTACACCGGTTCGCAGGAGTTTTACAACGATTTTTGCCACTTTAATGCCGAAATTACCGTTCCAGGCGATTACCAGGTTTGGGCAACCGGCAACTTTAAAAATGCCGATGAAGTTTATAACCCCAAATATGTAAAACTGATTACCGCCGCCGCCGGCACCGATAAGGTAACGGATATTGTTACCGAAGCCGATATAGCCGCCGGCGATATCACCAAAAAGAATGCTACCAACACCTGGAAATTTGAAGCCGACAGCGTTACCGACCTGGCCTTTGCTACCAGCAACCATTACCTGTGGAAAGCCAGCAGCCTGGTGGTTGATCCTAAAACCCAAAGGCGTACCCGCGTAGATGCCGTATTTAACCCGGCACATAAGGATTATTACGCCGTGGTAGATTACGCCCGCAAGACGATAGAGAGCATGAGCTATAAATTCCCTAAATGGCCTTACCCCTATCCCCACGAAACCGTTTTTGATGGCCTTGCCCAAATGGAATACCCCATGATGGTGAATGACAACCCGCTGGAAAATAGCGAGGATGCTATAGAATTGACCGACCATGAAATTTTCCATACCATGTTCCCCTTTTACATGGGTATAAACGAAACCAAGTATGCTTTTATGGATGAAGGCTGGGCCACAATAGGCGAATGGCTTATTAGCCCCGATATTGATCCTAAAATAACCGACCTGTATGGCATCACTGCGGTCGAAAACTCGGCGGGCAGCGAGCAGGATGTACCTATCATGACACTTACTCCCGCGCTTACAGGCATTGCAGGCTTTACCGATAATTACCCTAAACCCGGTTTTGGCTATCTGTACATAAAGGAAATGCTTGGCGATGCACTTTTTACCAAAGCACTGCACAACTATATTAACCTGTGGCATGGTAAACACCCCATGCCTTATGATTTTTTTAATTGCATGAACACAGGCGCGGGTATTAACATGAACTGGTTTTGGAAAAACTGGTTCTTTGATAACGGCATCCCCGACCTGGCCATTAGCAAAGTAGCTCATGCAGCAAAAAAATATACGGTTACCATTACCAGCATCGGGAACAAGGCGGTGCCGGTACACCTGACTATATTTTATACCGATGGCAGCAAACTGGCAGTAGGGACAAGTATAGCAGCCTGGGCAAAGGGCAATAAAACAACAACGCTTAACTTTGTAGCCAAAGGCGTTATTAAGCAAATAACATTAGGTACTACTTACGATGTTGATTCGGATAAGAGCAATAATGTTTGGAAACCGTGAAAGAGAGTATCAAGTAGTTAGTATCAAGTATCAAGACTTTTTTATAAGATACTGGGGATTATACTTTTAAATTGCTTCGATACCGCAGGATAGATTAGCAACACGTGTCTTCCTTAACATATGGGTTGCCGAAAAATAGGTTCGGAGCGATTATTTCTAACATTACACTTCATCAAAGTCTTGATACTTGATACTAACTACTTGATACTGTAAAACTAAATGAGAGCAAAACTACCTATTGACAAAATTACCGAGCCGGCAAGTAAGTTCATACACCAGGAGCATACCAGCGGTATTGTGCTTTTTATAGGTGTTTTGGCAGCTATAACCTGGGTAAACTCGCCGTTTGCACATTCGTACCATCAACTTTGGGATATTAAAGTATCATTGGGCTTTGGCAATCACGCACTTAATCACCCGCTGCACTTGTGGATTAATGATGGGCTGATGGCCGTGTTCTTTTTTGTGATTGGCCTGGAGTTGAAACGCGAGTTTATGGCCGGCGAGTTATCAACTATAAAAAAAGCTTCCCTGCCCATGGTAGCCGCTTTGGGCGGAATGGTAGTGCCCGCCCTGATATACTTTTTCATTAACAAAGGGACAGCATCTGAACACGGTTGGGGTATCCCCATGGCTACAGATATTGCCTTCGCACTGGCATTATTGTCTATTGCAGGCAAGCACATCCCATCATCTGTAAAAGTGTTTTTATCTGCTTTGGCAGTGGCCGATGATTTGGGTGCCGTACTGGTGATAGCGATTTTTTACAGCTCGCAAATTGATTTTGCACCTTTAACCATCGGCGTATGCCTGTTAACCATACTGCTTATTGGCAATAAACTGGGCATTCGCAGTATTATATTTTACCTGGTGATAGGTTTTGCGGTATGGGTAGCCTTTTTACTTTCGGGAGTGCATGCTACAATTGCCGGCGTATTGGTTGCCTTTACCATCCCAGCCCGCACGCGCATCAACGAAAAAAACTATGCCGAAAGCCTTCGCAATCTTTTGTTTGATTTTGAGGCGCAGATCCCCAATAACAGCACCCTTACTACGCCCGAGCAACATCAGACCATCGAAAAAATAAAGAAAATGACTACCGATGCCGAAACCCCACTACAAAAGGTAGAATATGGACTGCATCCCTGGGTAGCTTTTGTGGTAATGCCGTTGTTCGCGCTGGCAAACGCGGGTATCATTATTGGTTCGGATTTCTTTTCGTCGTTACTAAATCCCGTAAGCCTGGGTGTGATGATTGGCCTGGTAGCAGGCAAATTCATAGGCGTACTATCGGCCACCTGGCTTATGGTAAAGTTTGGCGCCCAGCTCCCGGCAAACTCCACCTGGAAACAAATAACCGGCGTAGCTTTACTGGCCGGTGTTGGTTTTACCATGTCGCTTTTTATATCAGGCCTGGCATTTAGCCATGCTGAGATGGTTGATCAGGCTAAATATGGCATTTTATTGGCTTCGTTGTTGGCGGGTATTTTAGGGGTGGTTGTTTTGAAACGTTCCTGAATTTTGAATGTCATGCGGCAAAGGAAAAGCCTTAGAGTTTATTTTAGCCTCTGACCTTATGTGAAAAAGGCACCCGAATTGGAAGACTTACAAATTTCTTCTTTTCTTCGCTCCATTCCCAATACTCAGTTTTATAAGGCGAATCTTTATCCTCATCTGGATCAACGATCAGTAATCTACTATTTCTTTTAAATGGTAATGATGCCAAAAATAGTTGGTGGAATTAGCTAAAAAAAGCAGTATATAGCAAATGCAGATATAAGAGTACCCAGGCTCTGCAGAGGTGCAACCTGCCAGCAATAATATTTGCGAACGATACCATGGCCGGACGAAAGTCCGGCTTTTTTTATTCATGGTAGAGTTCAAATATGGCTAAGAAAACCTATTGCCATTTTGTTTATTCTTGAGGAACAAGTACCATAGAATAAACTCTTTTCTATGCG
>NZ_JBFUIJ010000098.1:0-5254 GCF_056401935.1 Mucilaginibacter sp. P4_D1 | reverse complement strand
GGATGGGATTGCGGGATTAGCTCCTCCAGGGTTGGCGGAATAGCTAATATTTGCTGCTGATCATAGTGTTTGAAAACAGGTTGTCTGATTGCCATATCTCATATATCTATACTTTAAATATATGAAAATCAGATTGTTAAAACAAATAAAACCATAGATAACTAATTGATTTTATAGCAATAAACCATTAATAATAAAAAAGAGGCTGATCATGATTTATGATACAGCCTCTTCAAAATCATAATACCTATCTCATGTTTTAGTTAAGATATTTGGTAATATCGTCAGATAACGGTGTTGTTGCCGACCTGAAACGGTGTACCAGTTTGCCATTTTCATCTATCAAAAACTTTTCAAAGTTCCATTTAATGTCGCCTGTAAAATCAGGATTTGGCGCTGTTGTAAGATATTGGAATAAAGGATCGATATCTAAACCTAAAACGCTAACTTTTCCGCTCATCGGGAAGGTTACGTTAAAATTGTCATGACAAAAGGTCTTTATGTCCTGATTAGTGCCCGGTTCCTGGCCACCGAAGTTATTAGCAGGAAAGCCCACTACAACCAGTTTGCCTTTGTATTTTTCGGCCAATGCCTCTAAATCTTTGTATTGTTTTGTAAAGCCACATTTTGAAGCCGTGTTTACAATCAACACCTTTTTGCCTTTGTATTTAGCCAGCGAAAAATTGTCGCCATCGATAGTTTTCAGCTTAAACTCATAAACCGAAGATGGGGCGGCCGTCATCAAAACGAAGCCCAATATTAAAGAAAGTAATTTCATGGTGTTAAATAATTGATGGTTAAACAAATATGTAGGTAAAATTAGCCAATAAAACTTCGCTTAGCTAAATACTCATCCTCTTTTTGTGTCATTTTTTTCTTTGTAACAACACTTTTATCTGTGTAGCCTACCAGGTGCAGCGCGCCATGAATAATAACACGATGAAGTTCGTCGGTTTCTGAATGTCCAAATTTGATGGCATTTTCGCGGATGCGTTCTATCGATATAAAAATATCGCCCACAATATCGCCTTCAACCTCACTGTTGTCAAAAGTGATGATATCTGTATAGGTATCATGATCAAGGTATTGCTGGTTAAGGGTAAGCAGATAAGCATCGGAGCAAAAAATGTAGTTCAGCTCTTTTAATTTAAAACCCTCGGCAACAATGGTGTCTTTAATCCATTGGCGCACAAGGGCCTTGTTTTTTAGCTTATAGTTTATGTCTTCTTCAAAAAAGCTGATAGCGGGCATTATATTTTAAAATGTAGTTCAATCTCGTTGCCCTTTGCATTGAAAATGCACTGGTCGGCCAGGTGCTTAATAATAAAAACACCACGGCCGGTAAGGCTTTCCAGGTTTTCTGGTGCTGTTGGGTCGGCCAGGTGATTGTAATCAAAGCCTTCACCCTGGTCGGTAACAGTCCATATTACCCGCTTGGGGGCAACATCGGCATTAATAATTACCTTTTTTGCGGCATCAAGTTTATTGCCATGAATAATAGCATTTATAGCGGCCTCGTTTAAGCAGGTCATCATGTTGGCAAAGGTATCATCTGCAACATGGTATTTGTCAGCAATCTCTTCTATCAGCGCTTCAAGCTGCGTTATGCTCTCCGGGTTCGACGGTAGCTGTAACGTGAATAATTCGCCGGTTTGAACATTTGCCTGTTCCATATTATTTGGCATTAAGTTGATCAAAGTAAGATTTAATTTTTTGCTTGTAATACAAATTAAGTGCCGGAGATACTGTCTTTACCTGTTCTGTCTGCTTTGCCCTTTGTTGCTGGTAACCCTGCAACGCTTTTATGTATCCCGGAGGTATATTTTTGCCGGCCTGGCTTTCTCGCTGCTGATCCTGCTCACGCTCCTGTTGCGCTTTTTCAGCTTCCAATAACCGGCTCTGTATTTGTTGTTGCCTCTTTAGCGCCTCGTCTGTAATCTTCCTGTTTACGAGATCACGCTCAGTTTGTTCCATTTCTTGCGAAATTTTATCTAAATTACCTAATTTACCCGTACCATTCTTATTTTCTTCGCGATTTATCTGCTCCAACTGTTGTCTTATCTGCTGTTGCTGGCGTGCCATGCGGGCCAACTGTTCGCTCATGTTACCTTGTCCGGGCTGGCTTTGCCCCGGTTTATTGCCTTGCTGCTGCATTTGCTCCCGCGCTTTTTGCATGTTTTTGTTTAGCTGCTGCTGCATTTTATTTAGCTGCGATATGGATTGCGGTTTGCCTTTACCGCCCTTGCTTTTATTCATCATTTTTTGCAGCTGATCTAATGCTTCGCTCAACATCAGGGCAAGGTTGTTCATGGATGTCATGGCAAGCTGCTGATTGCGGTTGGCTTCGGCCGTGCGCCTATCGCCCAGGTTATCCAGCGCCTGATCTATACGGGAATTTATACTGCCAATTTCGGTATTAACGGTTGATTGAATCTGCGGGATTCGCCTGCTGAGTGCATACAAACTATCTTCGGCCGTTTTAAGGTTATCTTTAATATCTTTTTGGCTTTGCGACAATGTGATGTACGCAGGATCTGTAGGGCTGGTGGTCTTTAGCGTTTGCATCAGCTTTTCCTGGCTAAAGGAACTGTTCACCAGGTTTTTCAACAGCTCACGTAGTTGCTGGGCATCAACCGCGTT
Source organism: Mucilaginibacter sp. P4_D1 (assembly GCF_056401935.1). Taxonomy (NCBI): domain Bacteria; kingdom Pseudomonadati; phylum Bacteroidota; class Sphingobacteriia; order Sphingobacteriales; family Sphingobacteriaceae; genus Mucilaginibacter; species Mucilaginibacter sp. P4_D1. Next base: position 2,614 of record NZ_JBFUIJ010000098.1, on the reverse strand, counting down.
TTCTTTGCTTTCGCCCTCCTGGTCTTGTTGCTGTAGCTTGCTTGCCAAATCCTTCATTTCATCTGCTGCCTGCTTTTGCGATTTACTGGCTTTGTTTTTATCGTTCTTTTGTAAATCGCCGGCGCTTTGTTCCATTTTTTGCGCTATGCTTTGTGTTTCTTTTTCCGGACTCTTGAAATCGCTTTTGTGCTCGGCTTGTTCATTTGTTTTTTGCAGATCGTCAAATCCTTTTTTTACATCGTCAAATTCCTTTTTCAGGTTATCCTGCTCCTGCTGCAATTGATTTTTATCGGCGCCTTGTTGCTTTGTTTGTTCAGATAGTTTTTGCTCTTTATCGGCAAGCTTATTTAGCTGATCAATCTGCTGGTTTAGTTTCTGATCAAATTCCAGCTTTTTATATAACTCCAGCATGCGGTCAAGTTCCTTTTTTAGCGACTTGTTGTCCATTTGCATTTTGGAGAGCTCATCGCGGGTAGCGTCCTTTTGTTGCTCGTTTAGTAATTGCTGCAGGTTTTGTAACAGCTCCTTTGTTTTTTGGTCAAGCACGTTGTTAAACAAGTCTTCAATTTGTTTTTGTTTGGCCAGGATCTCTTCATTTTGCTGTTGGTTTTCCTGCCTGTTGTATAGGTTTTTTTTGTTATCGTCTTTTATTTCCTTTACCAAATCTTCCAGGTCTTTTCGTTTTTGCAGCAGGTCTTCTACCTGTTTTTTTTCATCAAACGAAAGAGTGTTTTTGTTCAACAGCAGTTGGTTTAGTTTCTGCGATTCTTTTTCAACCTGCCCCGCAAGTTTAATGGCCGATTGCATTTTTTGTTTGATAGCTTCGGTACCGGCATTCAATTGCTGGTTTACTTCTTTGGCATCGGGCACATGAAGCGTACGTTCAGGAGTGCGGGCTTTTTTGGGCCCGTTTACGCCATCATTATCTGCTACTTCAAAAAAGTAGGTCACCTGGTCGCCCGGGCTAATGCCCATATCTTTTAAGTTCCAGAAATAAAAGAAATCTGCCTGCGTTTGTCCCATATCCGCCTCCACACGCTTTACAAACGTCTTTGTATTAGCCTTATTGCCGGATGATTGTACATTATAATGAAAATTCAAAGCCGAAAAACCGTGGTCGTCCTGGATTTTTCCATTAAAATACAGCGATTTCATGCTTACCGAATCAGTTTTTTCATCAACATTGATCACCGGTGGTTCATCCAAAATTACGTTGATATGGTAGGCGGCCGAGTCGCTGTGGTTTACCTGGTTGTTTACTGGGCTAAGCCTGTAAACCGCGTTTTTGTAAACCTTTTCGTTATGTACAAATAAACCGGGCCCATTTGCCACTGCCTGTCGTGGTTCATTATTCATAAAAAACTGCAGCCCGGTTGCATATTGCGTGTGTAACAGCCATTTGACTGCTGTTCCGGCTGGTATCACCAAATCGCCCGCATTTGCAAGCGTTTCATTTTTTTTATGCAGATAGGCGGGGTAATTTAATTCTACATCAAAATGAAGTAAAGCCGGTTTCTGGTTCACCTTAATCTCAAACAATGCAGATGTAAAACCATTGCCAATAAGCTTGAATTTGGTGTTTTGCTGCAAATTTGTAAACTGGTAATGAAAGCGGCTGATATTCTCTTTATCAAGCTTAAATGTATTGTTGGCAGTTTCTACATATACGTCGGCAGGTAATTTATCGCCATCCAACTTCAAATCAAGCTTCAGGTCATCGCCTTGAACTACAGAAAGGGTTTTGTTGAGTATATTGAATTTGAATGGGGCAGCAGGCACAAAGAACTCATTATGCCTGATTAACCTTTTTGTGCTTTCCGTTAAAATAGATGGCGCAGCCAAAGCGATGATTAGGATAACTGCAACCGGCACCAGGACATACTTAAGATATTTACTATTCTCGCGGATGTTGATGGCTGATGGAAAACTTACCGGCTTTAACGACTCTATTTTTTGATCGATACTGGCTTCGATGAGTGCGCGGTGTTTTTCGTCATCAGCAGCCAGTTTTTTTAGTTGCAGGGTGTTCAACAATTTGTCGTTTACATCCTGAAAGTGTTTGCCAATAATTGCAGCTGCCTCATCGTGCGTTAATGACCTTCCTAATTTAAGCCATGACAACAAGGGGGGTAATATGAGCCAGCACACCAGGGCAGCGTTGAGCAGAATAAAAAAATAAAAAAGAATAGTGCGGAAGAGAATATTAAAATTCCCGAAATATTCGCTCAGCGTAATTATTACATAAGCGGAGAACAAGCCAGCGCCTAAAAATATCAGGCCACGCAAAAAATTATTAAAATAATACTTCCTTATAAAGATATTTATCTTTTCAATGAGTAATTCATACTTTTCGGCAGAGGTCATAGTTCAGTGCTAAAATATCAAATACATAATTAAACGAAAAATATTTGTAAATTATATTTATCAAGGGTGTTAAGATAAAAAATCAAAACACAATAAAGGCCATTGCTATGACATTTAACAATATAATAGCAGAAGCCCCTTACTCAAAACCGTAAAATTAGCTAAAAGTGTCTTTTGATCTAAAAAGGTGGTGATTTGATTTACAGTTTTGAATTAAATCCGGAAATTATATATTTGCATTCCCTACATT
>NZ_JBFUIJ010000097.1:0-5687 GCF_056401935.1 Mucilaginibacter sp. P4_D1 | reverse complement strand
GGGTCACTTTCGTCTGGCAAGAGGGGTCACTTTGCTTTGGCGAACGTGGTCACTTTCAACTGGCAAAGGGGGCCTTTTTGAGTGGGCCAAAAGGGGTCATTTTGGTGTGTTTTATCCAATCAGTACCACTGCAATCCCGAACTTGTGCTTCAGGCATTGCATGGCGACAGTGCCTCTGATGCAGGTGATAAATTCAGTTCAGATATTGAACTTGAAGAATGGACTGCCCTTATCACCGAGAACCCCGAAGCAGATGACCGTGATAAGTTTGTGACCAAACACTTTAAAGGCACTTCAAGGGATGCTATGAAAACGCTGAATCTTCTCATAGATCATGTTGTTTCTGTAGTTAAACTCCGTGAAGTTCGGGCCCTTACCGGTTTTTACAGGTATCAGCCGGGAGGTGATGAGGACAACAAAACCAGCAAGCCCGTACTCCCGGACCTGGGAAAAGGATCAGACTGGCTGCCTGCTCTGGAGGTTTATGGTGAGGGCATTTTTATTTCAGTCGATGAGACACGTCTCGCTGCCTGGGAAAACAGACCTGAAATAATTAACCGCGTAAAAACGCTCAGGGAAAGAACCGTAAACAGCAGTTACGAAAGGTTACTCCCGGAAGTAACGCCGAGATATGTAATGCTGCATACGATGGCGCACCTGCTGATCAGGAGACTGGCATTCGAGTGCGGTTATTCATCCGCTTCACTCAGGGAACGGATATATTCGCGTACAGGATCGGCCAAAGGAGCCCTGGCAGGTATTCTGATTTATACCGCGGCCGGTGATTCGGAAGGAACTCTGGGCGGTCTTTCACGGCAGTGCAGTCCTGACAAACTGTTCATGATTCTGATCTCAGCGCTGCAGGACGCAGCTAACTGTTCTGCAGATCCGATCTGCATGGAAAGCACAGGACAGGGACTGGATGCAATGAATCTGGCGGCGTGTCATGCCTGTTCGCTGGTTGCAGAAACTAGCTGCACTTCTTTTAACCTGCTTCTTGACCGTGCTCTGATTGTTGGTGACGGCCATATCAGCGGATTTTTTGAAGACATACTTAAAGAATTTCTTGAAGTTACTATTTTAAATGAGCAGTAATGAGATTACCGTCTTTCCGTGAACTTTCGCAGGAGCAGGATACTGTTTACAATCTTCCGCTCAGTCAGAACTACCTAGTAACAGGCCCGCCGGGTACCGGTAAAACGGTTATTGCACTCTACCGGGCTTCGATGTACAAAAACAGCAACCGGAAGCCCAAAATACTGTCATTATCAAAAGTACTATCAACGTATACGGCGGATGCTGCACGGGCGCTTAAAATCGACAGTTTTGTTGCGACTTATCACAGCTGGGTCTTCACAACGTACAAAAATCACTTCGGCAAAAATCCGCCTGAACTAAGCCGTTTCGTTTACGACTGGATGGCAATTACTCCCGAACTCGTAATGAGCCAGCTTAACAACCGGCCCTGTTTGCTGATAGACGAGGGACAGGATCTTCCTCCCGGATTTTACCTGGCAGCTTCACTGATGGCTGAACAACTGACGGTTTTTGCAGACGAAAACCAGCGCATTACAGATACCCAGTCGACATTTGATGACATCAGGAAAAATACCGGAATCACAAACGAATACAAATTAACCCGCAATTACCGGAACACGCTCGAAATAGCCCGGGTTGCTGCCTGTTATTACGCCGGAATGCCTACCGGTAAACCAGATTTACCTACGCGGCGCGGTGCCCTGCCGGTAATTCAGAAAACCAGGAGTTTTGAAGATGTGGTAAATGTAATTCTGCGTTTTGAACAAAATAATTCAAACCTGGAGATTGGTATATTTACCAAACTTCTGTCAACACAGACCTTACTTTTTGAAAGACTGAAAGGAAAAACAAAAAATGCAGTTGAATTTTATGATAACAATCAAACGGAAATGCCGAATTTCGGGACACCCGGTATAAAACTTATCAACTTCAAAAGTGCGAAAGGCCTCGAATTTGATGCTGTTTTTATTCCGGATCTGGAAACAATAAATATGAATATGGCTAATCCCGAAAATAAAATGCTTTTTTATGTGCTGTTGTCACGGGCGAGACAGCAGCTTTATCTGCTTTATTCCGCCGCAACCAAACCTGCTTTACTCAATCTAATTCCGGAGACTTTAACTGAATTCAGAAATACGCAATAATGGAACAATCACTTTTCGATCAGCAAAAGCCTGAAGCACTTTCGACAGAAAGAATATTCTTTATTACCAATCAGCTGAATTTGCGGGAAATTCTAACCGCCAGGTATATCGGAAGTCTTTATGGCTATGACGGTAAGTACTATGATGATTACCTGGCAGACTGTCCGGGAAGGATTCCGTTATTTACATCTCCGTTAAGCAGAACGGCAGGAGTCCGCGTCTGTGAAAGCAACCCGAGTATCCTGCGGCCGGTATACCTTGAAATTAAAGCCGGCGCACTAACCGGCCATGTATCTTTTCCCGCAGAAACGCAGATGCCGTATTGCATTACTACGGAAAAGCTGATTTCCCTGAGCGATGTCCTGAGCATCAATTTCCTAACCGCAGAAGATATGACTGAAACTGCGCTCAGGGAGTATTCCGACCTTCCGGATTTGAGAAAATTATACCGGGTTTTGCCCGATTTATTTTCGGACCAGGATCATACCGGTGAAATTCTGGCTTACCTGCGCAGTCTGCCGCCGGTAATTCTGCCCTCCGATGCAGAGTACAAAATTTACGACCGGATAGCGGGTGCTGTAACACTTTGCCTTTATTACATTAATGGGAAAAAAGACATTCTGAATTTTTTCCTTTCTGCCGGCTTTAAAAACGCCGGAAAAGTAAAACTCCCGCCCGCTTTACCGGACTGGTTTAAACTGGGGTTGTATCCCGACTACAGCAAAGATTTAAATTCCGAAAGTGTGCTTTTTGCGTCTGCCGTTAAAGTACTTCATACGCTTACTGCAGACACTGTCAATGTGAAAAGCGAAATTATAGAGCAGATCAGAAGGGAAACAACTCTTTTTAATATTCCCGAAGAAACCCGCAAAACACTTTACAGCGGTCTTGATCTCATGCATAAATATATCCGCAATGAACAGCCATTCGGGCCTAATATACCCAAACCGGGTTTTGAAGTCTCACGGGCTCTTCTGCTTTTCCTGATGCGGAGCGATTACAGGGATCTTCTTGTATGGTCAAAAGATGAGACGGGGGCCAATGATAACATCATGTTTACAGCACTGGCATTTGCAGGTTTGGCATCAGGGGTGAAAAGTATGGACATATCTTTCAGACCCGATGTACAGGATCAGAAAATCGCGGATATGATAGTCAGAGAATTAAATAGTCCGGCTTCTTTAAAAATAAAAAAAACAGATTTAAAAACATCCAAAGTAATTAAAGCTGTTACAGATTCTGATCAGAAATTACCTGTAAATGAAAATGCTGTAGTTTCCCTGATTGAAAAACTAAAATCAGCTGCTGTCAACACGGACAGGCTTACCAATTTTATAGCTACAGCACTTTGTAGTTATATGAGCTGGGATGAATGTGTAGAAACATCCGGTTCTTTCAATTCCTCAAACAGCATTACTATGCTGTTTGAGGGTAAAACGGTTAATTTTAAATTAAAGGGCATCGCAGCAGTTAATTACACAATCAACCTGCCGTCTTTTACTGACCTGATTGACGACTGTGACAAAGAGGCGCTTATAGTTTTCTTAAAGCAGTTTGTTCTTTGACAGCAACTTTCACATATTCTTGAATTTACAACGACACGTTTCGCCATTTCTGTACCTGCACTCTTTTCAAATCTTTGTCGTTCAATAATAGCGGTTTAAGGATTTACTGCAAATGTATTTTTTAAATCAACAAACTGCTAAGGTGGCTGGCTTACAGTGTCAGCAGTTCAGAACATACCTGTTTTAATTTCGGCAGCAGCTGATTTTCCGTCACGGCGCAGAGTTTATTGTCGTCCGCGGTTATACTGAACCCTGCATCATTGAGTTTTTTTAGCATTGAGGGCGCATTATTTTTACCGTTTGGAGGAACCAGGTGCATACTGAAAACTTTCCCCATATAACTGTAGTAAACCTGAAGTTCATATACCTGCTGCCGGTAAATAAATCCTTCAGTAATAAAACACGGCTGTGATTCATTACGCTCATTGTAGTAATAGTACTCTTTTGTAAATGGTGCAAAATCACTGATTTTATTTCTGATGTGCCTGCAGTAAAAACTGTAGCTGCGCAGTTCTGCATGGGCGCCGTAAAGCCTGAGCGTTTTAAAGAGCAGAACCTGTTCTTTGTCTTCATTCGCACGGACCAGATACTGCTTGCAGCACCGGAAGGGTTCCGGACTTTCAATAAAATATCTTTTCCAGGAACTGGTCTTATAACTTTTGATGATATTCAGCAACCCGGCTCTTTCCTGACCCTTATCGAGCAGGCTGATCAGCTGCCTTAAAGCGTCCAGTCTGTCTTTGTCTCTCAGTACTCTTCGCCAGTTCTCCTCTTTGTCACGCAAACCGGTATTGCTCGAACAAATATTCAGATTACTCCCTGACTGAAGAAAGTAGTTTTTAAAAGAAAATAAGGCGCGGTGGAAAAGGAAGTCCTGACTGTTCAGTATTCCTGCATCAAATACGGCCGCACATTTGGCACCGTTTTCCGCCACGGTGGCTACATCGTGATCAGGATCCGTGCTGAGCTTTAATATAAAGTCTATCTGACCGTTGAAATATGGATGACGTTCAAGTTCCATCAGCACAGGCTCCCATGCGCGGTTCTTCAGTATGAGTGAAGCTTTGAGTATCTCTTCGTCACGCTGTACAGTTGCAAAAAACGTTATCTGTGGTTTCGGACCCGTCAGGTAACCGTAAATATCGAAACAGTGTTTGCCCAGCCTGTCAATTGACTTTACAGCACTTACGAAGCTGTCAGGACCGTTAACAAATGTATTGTAGATTAGGTTCCGGCATACACGAAGCCAGTCCAGGAGCTCTTTCCGTTCCTCTGCCGAAAAGTCTTCTATATTTTTATCCTTTTCAGTCAGGAAACGAAATATGGCATAAATGAAAGCAGTGTCAAACCAGGTTAGTCCTGAGTTTTCTGCACCAAACATTTTACGTGAGAAATTTGGTTCGTCGGCACTGAGTATTCCAGCGAGAAGCTTATCAAGTGATGTCCACCCTTTCTTTTCCAGGCAACTGAACATCATAATCAATTTGCTGAAACCTGAACTGTCAAGCAGCCCAAGGTCCAGGTAAACAGCAGGCGGTATAAAATCAGGTTTTCGGAACATTTCCACGGTGTCTTTAGGGAAGTCGTCCGGTCTGCTAGTCTCTATAACAACCCTTTCGGAATAAATGAACAGCGAAATAAGTTTGATAAAAGCGAGGTACTGATCATCTATCTCATAAACGCCCGGTTTCCTGAAATTCCAGAAAATATCTGTCCACTCCACATCGAGCCGCTTATGCCAGTTTTCCACTCCTCCGGATCTGAGCTTTTTCTCTTTTGCATAGTCCTGGAGCCAGGCCTTGAAATTTTCGAAATCCGAGAGGTGTTTTCCTCTTGCGTTCATCTTCACATACAGCTCATCTGTCAATTCAAAATGATCCAGATCAAGGAAGCGGAATGAGATAATATCTTTGTCTGTCAGCGCTTCCCAGTACTGCCG
>NZ_JBFUIJ010000096.1:0-6017 GCF_056401935.1 Mucilaginibacter sp. P4_D1 | reverse complement strand
CTCTTAACATTGCTTGTAGCAAGCACAGGAGTTTTATCATCAGCGGTTTTGATATCACAAAAAAAAGCTGAGCAGCCACAGGCCGCAGGTTTTACAAAGGTTGATTCGGGCTTTAAAAAAGACCTGGCAAATGCTGACTGATTATCAGGACAGCAAAACAGGCATTCGGAATTAGATTATAACAAGTACARAAAATATAAAAGATCATGAAAAAATTTATCACTATCACCTTGGCAGTTTTATTCACCGGAGGAATCTTTTCTTGTAAAAAGGAAACTGTAACTCATGAAACAGCTTCGCTGCACTCTTACGAAAACAGCGCACGCCGGGACCTTGGTAATGCCGACTGAAATTTGAAATKATCAATAAAAACATWAAAAAAACTCAAAAAATTAAAAACGACATGAAAAAATTTATCATCATAACCATTGTGAGCTTAACAACTGCAACCGGCATTTTATCATCGCAAACTACTGTTAAAAAATCTGCAACGCCAGAGGCCGTAGCCCTTGCGCCTTCAACCTCTGGTTTCAGAAAAGATTTAGGCCAGGCCGACTAATTACATACATCGATAGCATCTAAAAACAAATAAAATATTACATCCCCCTTCCTTCAAATAAAAATCATGAAAAAGCAATCAATCATAGCAGCATTAGCATTGAGCACTATTCTTACATCATTTGTAAATGCAGATAAAAAAACAGAGATATTATCTAACCAAACAGCTTTCACAGGTGGTCCTAAAAGAGACTTGGGTAATGCAGACTTCACAGGTGGCCCTAAAAGGGATTTAGGCAACGCTGACTTTGCTTTCACCGGCGGCCCGAAAAGAGATTTAGGTAATGCGGATTTCACAGGTGGTCCGAAAAGAGATTTAGGTAACGCTGATTTTGCTTTCACCGGTGGTCCAAAAAGAGATTTAGGTAATGCTGATTTTGCTTTCACAGGCGGTCCGAAAAGAGATTTAGGTAACGCTGATTTTGCTTTCACAGGCGGTCCGAAAAGAGATTTAGGTAACGCAGATTTCACCGGTGGTCCGAAAAGAGATTTAGGTAACGCAGATTTCACCGGTGGTCCGAAAAGAGATTTAGGTAATGCAGACTTTGCTTTCACTGGCGGCCCGAAAAGAGATTTAGGTAACGCAGATTTCACCGGTGGTCCGAAAAGAGATTTAGGTAATGCTGATTTTGCTTTCACAGGTGGCCCTAAAAGAGATTTAGGTAATGCTGATTTTGCTTTCACAGGTGGCCCTAAAAGAGATTTAGGTAATGCTGATTTTGCTTTCACCGGCGGCCCTAAAAGAGATTTAGGTAATGCTGATTTTGCTTTCACAGGCGGTCCGAAAAGAGACTTGGGTAATGCAGACTTTGCTTTCACCGGCGGCCCTGAAAGAGACTTGGGTAATGCAGATTTCACAGGTGGTCCTAAAAGAGATTTAGGTAATGCTGATTTTGCTTTCACCGGCGGCCCTAAAAGAGATTTAGGTAATGCAGATTTCACAGGTGGTCCAAAAAGGGATTTAGGTAATGCTGATTTTGCTTTCACCGGCGGCCCTAAAAGAGACTTGGGTAATGCAGATTTCACAGGTGGCCCAAAAAGAGATTTAGGCAATGCTGATTTTACCGGTGGTCCAAAAAGAGATTTAGGCAATGCAGACTTTGCCGCCTAGTCAATCGCTTTGTAAACCGGTTTTTATAAACATCCAACACACAACATCATGAAAAAGATCATCATCGCGATAGCCATCATATTAACATCAGGAATTACAGCCTACTCATTAAGTACTAAAGAAACCAAATCGGCGCCTGTTACAACAAAAACCGAAGCCGCATCGTTCACAGCCAAGGCTGGTCATGGCCCCAAAGCTGATTTGGCTACAGCCGATTAATTTTACTTCAACTGATGCAGGTTGATGTGTTCTTCAACCTTTTCAATGTATCGGCCCGATTTTTATGAAAACACTTTTGCGTTCCCTGGATATTTCGGGGAATTTGTATTTAAAAAGGGGCGGTAGTTACACGAATATTTACCACTCTGTAAACTTTCCTTGTCGCCGGCAGGGCAACTGCATCTAAATAGTCAATGGAATGAGCGATTTAAGCTTCAAACGACACCTTGTTTTTATTGGCTGATCGTGGTTAAATGGTCCGGCTACCGAAGTAACTTGTATTGGCCAACAACAGGCACAAATATTTTGATGTGCCTAAATGTGTCATCAGTTTAGTGTTAACCATGATAAAATATAAAATATTGATTATTAAGTATTTATAAATATTTTATCTGAAATGTGTTAAGTTATGTTAACCCAATTAGATGCGTTTGCCCTGTTGTTGCCGGCGCATCGTTCGCCCAAATCAATAAACATCAATATATTTGCGCCAAACTAAATACCATGCAGCACATAAAGCAATATGTTGATGAGCACAGGCAACGTTTACTCGACGAATTATTTGCCCTTTTGCGTTTCCCATCGGTTAGCGCCGACCCTAAATACAAAGCCGACGTCTTAAATACTGCCGATCACGTAGCCCAAAAGCTGCGCGACGCCGGTGCCGATAATGTAGAAGTATGCCAAACAGCGGGCTACCCAATTGTTTACGGCGAAAAGATAATTGATGCCGCTAAACCAACAGTGCTGGTTTACGGGCATTATGATGTGCAACCAGCCGATCCTATCGAGCTATGGCACACACCACCGTTTGAGCCCACCGTGCGCGATGGTAAAATTTATGCCCGCGGCGCCTGCGATGATAAAGGTCAGTTTTACATGCACGTAAAGGCATTTGAACTGATGATGCAAACAGACACCCTGCCCTGCAATATTAAGTTTATGATTGAGGGCGAGGAAGAAGTTGGCTCATCAAACCTATCCATATTTGTTAAGGCCAATAAAGAAAAACTGAAAGCCGATGTGGTGCTGATATCAGATACCTCGATGATCAGTATGGAGCATCCGTCATTAGAAACCGGCCTGCGCGGCTTATCCTACGTAGAGGTGGAAGTTACCGGCCCTAACCGCGATTTACACTCGGGTGTTTATGGCGGTGCGGTGGCCAATCCTATTACTATTTTGAGTAAAATGATTGCCGCTATGCATGATGAAAATAACCATATCACCATTCCCGGGTTTTACGATGAGGTAATTGACCTTACTCCGGCTGAACGTAAATCCCTTAATAATGCACCGTTTGACGAGGCAGAGTACAAAAAGGACCTTGATATTGCAGAGCTTTGGGGCGAAAAAGGTTACTCAACATTTGAACGCACCGGTACACGCCCAACTTTAGAGGTTAACGGCATTTGGGGTGGTTACATTGGCGAGGGTGCCAAAACGGTGTTACCATCAAAGGCTCACGCCAAAATATCCATGCGCCTGGTACCTAACCAAACATTTAAGCAGATTACCGAACTGTTTACCAAGCATTTCCTGAGCATAGCCCCAGCCAATGTAAAGGTAAAAATAACGCCCCACCATGGCGGCGAACCCGCGGTAACGCCAACCGATAGCATTGCCTACAAAGCCGCTCAAAAAGCCATCACCGAGTCATTTGGCAAAGAACCTATACCTACACGCGGCGGCGGTAGTATTCCTATTGTGGCCCTTTTTGAAGCCGAACTTGGCCTTAAAACAGTGTTAATGGGCTTTGGTTTGGATAGTGATGCGCTGCACTCACCCAACGAGAAATACGATATCTTTAACTACTATAAAGGGATTGAGACTATCCCGCTGTTCCATAAGTATTTTGCTGAACTAAGCAAAGCTTAGTTTTGGAGCAATGATTTTTAAATAAAAGGTTTTAGGCCGGCGGATTATTCGCTGGCCATTTTTATTTGATATCGCCAGGAAAATAGTGGAACAGACAGGGACAGCCAATCGAATAAATTATTTTAAGTTTGGCTTAGCATCAATATAAACCTATAAACCATGACTAAAAACCAAAACAAACGGCTATTACTATCCTTATTTTTTACCTTTATTTGTTGTTCTGTTTTATTTGCCCAGGAGGCTTTATTACCCACAGCCTGGACAAAAGCGGCAATGGATGCCCCTGTTCCGTTTCCCGAATATCCGAGGCCACAATTGCAGCGCAGCGATTGGATGTGCCTTAATGGCCAGTGGGATTACCAGGGCGGGAAAAATGTTCAAGACGCGCTTGCTCCCGAAAAACCATTATCATTTGCAGGCGAAGTAAATAAAATCCGTGTTCCTTACTGTCCGGAATCTGTATTATCCGGCATTCAGCGTAAGCAGGAAATTAATATGTGGTACCGCCGTAGTTTTGAGGTGCCAACCGGTTGGAAAAATAAACAGGTAATCATTCATTTCGATGCCGTAGCACATCATGCCACCTTATTTGTAAACGGGCAAAAGGTGGGAGCACATGCCGGTAGCTATGATGCTTTTAGCTTTAACATCACGCCCTTTTTAACAACGGGCAAAAATACAGTGGTTGTGGCGGCGTATGATTTAAACGATGGCCGCGTACCATCAGGAAAAAGCGGGCCGCGTGGCGATTATACCTTTTGCTCGGGCATTTGGCAAACCGTTTGGTTGGAACCGGTTAACAAAACCTATATTGAGAACATTCGTTTACTGCCCGATTTGGCGAATAACCGGCTAAAAGTGCAGGTAAATACACAGGGTAACGGAAAATTAACCGCCGTGGCGCTTGATGGCGGCAAAGTAGTTTCGCAAGCAGAATCAGCCGGTGACACTTACTTTTACCTGCCCATTAAATCGCCTAAACTGTGGTCGCCCGACGATCCTTTTTTATACGACCTGAAGATCACCCTGAAAAATACCGATGGCAGCGTTGCCGATGAAGTGAAAAGCTACTTCGGCATGCGCGATATAAAATTGGGTAGGGTTAATGGCGTTGCCCGTCCTTTGGTTAACGGAAAGTTTATCATGCAGCTTGGCTTGCTCGATCAGGGTTACTGGCCGGATGGGGTTTTGACCGCACCTACAGATGAGGCGCTCAAATTTGACATTAGTTTTGCCAAAAATGCGGGTTTTAACCTTATCCGCAAACACATGAAAACCGAGCCGCAACGGTTTTATTACTGGGCCGATAAAATGGGCTTGTTTGTTTGGCAGGACATGCCTGCCATCTGGTATCAAAATGAAGATACCCTTAAAACCCGCAAGGAATTCCGGAAGGAATTGAAAGCGATTATGGACGATCATTATAATTCGCCATCCATCATTACCTGGGTGCCGTTTAATGAAAACTGGGGCGCGTTTGATGTTAAAAATATAACCAATTGGGTTAAGCAATACGACCCGTCCAGGCTGGTTAACGGCAATTCGGGCTTTAATAATAATCCGTCGTATCAGAAAGCTTACGGCGATCCCGGCAATGGCGATTATGTAGATACCCATATCTATGTAGGCCCATACGGCGCCTCGGTGCCCGACGAGCATCGAGCGGCATCGTTGGGCGAATTTGGCGGCGTTGGCCTGTTTGTCCGCAACCATATGTGGCCGGTAGAAAACAACGCCTATGATTATGAGCCAACAAAAGCGCGCCTTACCGATAGGTATGTGTTTTTACTGGATGAAGTAGAACAGCTAATGAAATACAAAGGTTTAAGTGTTGCCATCTACACCCAAACCACCGATGTTGAACATGAAGTAAATGGCATATTAACCTACGATCGCGCTGTTGAAAAGATGGAGTTAAACAGGGTAAAAGCCGTAAATGAGGCCGTTATCAAGGAAAGTTATAAGATTGCCCCATAGTCATTTCGCTTTGCTGTCATTATCGCTGCGCTTGTCATTGGTCATTTCGCTTTGCTGTCATTATCGCTGCGCTTGTCATTGGTCATTTCGCTTCGCTGTCATTAGTCATTGGTGGATTATTTGAAATTTTTAAAACAATGACTACCAATTAAACTCGGCCTTAAATGACCAATGACCAATGACCAATGACCAATGACCAATGACCAATGACCAATGACCAATGACCAATGACCAATGACCAATGACCAATGACCAATGACCAATGACCAATGAC
>NZ_JBFUIJ010000095.1:0-6235 GCF_056401935.1 Mucilaginibacter sp. P4_D1 | reverse complement strand
GTTATAGGGAGACCACCTTCTGCCCATCTCTGCCAGTGGATCGACACTATTCCACCTTGCGATAACCGGGTCATAGAACCTGGCACCGTAGTCATACTGGTTCATTTCCTCCTGTATCTCCTTTTTATTGTAAAGATACTTATTTGCTGCGTTTTGCTGGATATGGACATTCAGCCCGAAAGCATAATAATCGTCCTCGCCAACACGCCCGGCCGTCGTCTCGTATACCGTTACTCGGTTGTTGCCCAAATGGTCCGTCAGCGTGTATTCATATTTGTATGTTGAGCCGCTTTTGATCGCCCTTCCCTCCTCCGTCTGGATAAAGTCGATCGCCGTCCCCGTGTACTGGATGCCCGAGATATAGTCCGTTGTGGTAGCTCCGCTTACCTTCCGAAGCTTCTCTCCCGAGGCCGTATACGTATACGACAGGTTTTTGGCTGCCACATTCCGCGGCAGGTTCAGCATATTGTAGTTGATCGTACTACCCGCACCGTCACTCGTCGCATTGCCATTATTGTCATATGCGTAGTTCCGGAACGCGGAACCTCCTTTCGTTACGCTCTGCAGCTGGCTTCCGGTATAAGTATAGCCTAGTACCGCTGCATTGGCCGCAGTACCCGTACGGGTAAGCTCACCGATATTACCCAGGTAATCATAGCCTGTTCCCGTCACCGATTCACTCAGGTTCGCTGTCGAAGTAGAGGTCAGCATCCGGTTCAGCTTATCATAGGTATAATTTACATGCTGGTCCCCGTTTGTCCCCGAGTTGTACCGCTGCTCCGAGATATTACCGTTATAGTTTGATGTTGCCCCGTATTCGGTAACGTTATAGTTCAGTTTCTGGCTGAACAGCTTCATTGCCGAGGTCGCCGGCGTGGCACCGGGATCATTGATCTTCGTCAGCCACCCGCGTTCGTTGTAAGCGTAGCTGATGTCCTGCAGGAATGCCCCCCCTGTCGGTGCCTGGTGCAGTTGCTTTTCGTTAACCTGGCCGGCCTCATTGTAGTCCGTCTCGCTCAGCACAACCTTGTTAGTCGCCGTCGTGCCCGGGTAGATCGCCTCCTTCGTCTGCTGCTTACGACCCATATGGTCGTAACTGTAGCTTACATCAACCGTCACTACGGGGGTGGTTGGGCTCGCAACCGTATAATGCTGCCGCAATATTCCCTTTACCGAGTTGTTGAAGTTGTAAGAGGTGATGATATCATCGTAATTGCTGGTATTGTATGTTCCCCCAAGATAATGCTGCTTGTCTGTCTGTATAGCGCGCCCGTATTCATCATACCGAGTTACTGCCCATAACATCGGCCCGTAGGTTCCGTCCGAATTCAGTATCGTCGTCTTATTCACTGTCAGCAGGCCTGTCGGGCTAACAAGCGTATTCGGTACCGCTGTTGTATACGGAATACCGGTTAATGTATAGTCGTCGTAATAGCTAAGCGACAGCAGTTGTCCCGTGTAGCTGTCTGTCGCAGCGGTGCCTATCGCCGTTACCGCCTTATAACCATTCGTTGCCGTATTATCACGGGTATACCAGAACGGTGTCCCCGAAACCCCGGTCTTCAGCGTCTGTGACAAGGTCCGTGACGGGCTCACAAGGCTCGCGTCCCCAGCCGTCGTCGATACCCAGACGCCTGTAAGTACCAGGCGCCCCAACCCGTCATAACGCATATAAGTCCATTCCTGGTTCGTCTTCGCCCGCTGCACACCATCCTGCGTGAACAGCAACTGGTCCAGCTTATTATAAACCATGAACTCCCATCCCTTCCCCGGTACCTTCTTCTCTATAATACGGTTACGCTCGTCATAATGGTAACCGTAGATAAAGTTCATAAAAACCCCGTCAGCTTCCAGGAAGGAACTCGGGTAAGATGTCCCTGCCGGGATCGGCGGGATGACATATGCCAGATTCCCCAGGTCATTATATACATAATACGTCGCAAGATAAGTGCTCGCATTCAGCTGCGCCTTCTTGCATACTACTTGACCGTCCTTATCCGTGAACTCAACCGTATTGTTACCGTTCTCGTCCGTTATCGTCGTGCTGTAAAGACGCCCGGCGGTATAATACGTGTTGCCGCCAGCTGCGCCGTTGCCTGCCGCGTTCACCGCCCACAAACGGACATCGCCAACTCCGCTACCTCCCGTTGAGGTGTTCAGCCCATATGCCATCTTTACTGTATGACCGCTGCCCGATACCCCGCTTGTGGATATTTGCCACGGTGCGCCGGGAGCACCCTGCTCCAGCGCCCTGTTCATCGGTGAGGGTTCCAATGCTGTTTCCGATATCGGGTAGCTGTTGGACGTTACACCCGCCGCGGCCGCTCCCGTCGTGTAAAAGTTCTTTTGCTCACTGTTGCTATAACCCGAGGTCCCGGCTATTGCCAGTGGCTGGTAGCCGCCCGTTTCTGATGTGCTCTTTACATAAGGCAGGTATTTGATCCGTTCCCGGCCGTACTCATCATAAGACGACGGCTGGATAAGGTCTTTACCCAAAGGCGAACCCTTTACCTGTACCGACTGGATAGGACGGCCGAAGCCATCTATATACACAACTCCCACTGCTTCCTGCATCTTGTCGCTGCTGGCCGCAACCACATCGTTTACACCCTCAACCAGCGGCGTATACGTCGCCACGTAGTTCATATCCTGGCTAAAGGCAGCAGGAGGAGCCCCGGCTACTACCGTAATACTTAACGTCGCATCAGCGCTCTTTCCCGAACCGTTGTACGCGTTGATCGTATAGGTCGCCTGCGGCGATGCCGCTGCCGGCGTACCGCTGATCTGCCCCGTGGTAACATTGAACGACAATCCCGCGGGAAGGGCCGGCGTCATCGTATATGGCGCATAGACTACTTTCCTGACCAGATTATTCGTCAGGTCACCTACATAAACATTACCTAATATATCCGCTGCTATCCCGAATGGCAGGTTGAACGTCGAGGCCGAACCCAGGCCATTGGCAGAGCCGGCGGTACCCGTTCCTGATAAAAGGTTCACTGCTCCACCCGGTGTAACTGAGCGGATACGATGATTACCTTCATCTGTAACATATAATATGCCCTGTTTGTCTATGGCAAGAGAGGTCGGTCCGTTAAAACTTGCTGCTGTTCCTGTTCCAGCCGCATAGCCTGCCGTCCCGCTCCCGGCAAGCGTCGTTACCACAGCCGTCGACAAAACTATTTTCCGGATCTTGTGGTTGAGCCTGTCCGTTACGTAAAGATTACCCGTTCCGTCAAGCACCACGCTGAAAGGCTGGTTGAACGTCGCTGATAAACCTGTGGCATTATTAGCCCCCACAGCACCGCTTCCGGCTATCGTGCTCACTGTACCACCTACATCCACCCCGGCTGTGATCTTCCGTATCTTATTATTGTAGCTATCCGCTACATAAACGTTACCAGACGCGTCAACAGCTACCCCGCAGGGATAGTAGAACGTCGCTGATGCAGCCGCTCCGTCAGCGCTGCCCTGGGAACCGGTTCCCGCGAACGTCGTTACCGTCCCGTCTGGCTTGATCTTCCGGATAACATGGTTATCTTCGTCCGCAACATAGATATTGCCCGCGGCATCAGCCGCAAGCCCTACCGGGTGATAGAATGTCGCCAATCCCCCCTGACCGTTAGTAAAACCCGATGCACCCGTGGACGAGCCCGCAAGGATCGTTGCATAACCCGTAGGCGAGATCTTACGGATACGGTGAGTCCCACCCTCTGCTATATATATATTCCCCGCCAGATCCGTCGTCGCGCCTAATGGCTGGTTGTAACTGTAAACCGGATTCGAGTCATCTCCAGGGATAGCTGCACCCGAAAACATACTCGTCTGACCGAATACCCCTACACTCCCCGTTGTCGTAGGCAACAAATTCACCGACGAAACATTCACAACATACGTCTGCGGACCCACATAACTTACTACCGGCGCCTGACCATAAGCACTAGTATATAATGTTATCATAAAGGCTATACTTAAGCCAAATATAATTTTTCTCATTCTATTTTTTTTATAATGCTCTACAATCCGATGTCAAAATGATTACGTGATACACCATAGCTGTCGTTGTCTGCAATGGTAAATGTTTGTGTATAGTTAGTGTCAATGAGCTGGAACGACTGATAAACAAATTCTACCCCGTCCTTTTTGTCTGCAGATACAATCGATGTTAATAGTTTACTTGTGATAGGGCTAGGAGCCGGCAAAACCATTTAAACCAATGCTATCCGACAATGCAACAATCTATGATTGAGTTTACAAATTAGACTTAACCTCGGAAATAAATATAATAGGCTATGATGGTCTACTTGAAACAGAACTCCGGTCTTTATAATCGTCGTTAACTCGATGATCTTTTTAGATTTAAAAAGGAATCAATTCATATACTATTTCGTTGGTTACTTATTACGAAAACACACTGGTCTATTTTACCCAATATATATTAGTACCTCCTATAATTTATCTAATGTCTTTGACTATGATCAACTATCATAGTATGTATGGGGTTACTGTCGCTCCTTGCCGGAAGTTGAATAACGCAGTTCTTAAATATCACCATGATAGTTTAATGTTGCCTCTACCTAGACAGAAATTACAGTTTATCTGAATGATGGCAATTGAAGCAAAGCGTATTGCAAACCACTATTTCAATAATTAGTAAATAAAACAGGCTCCTGTCAATTATCAGTTACGTGATGTTGTGGTTCATGTGGATTTGCAAAATCGCTTTGATTTTTTTTATTTTCAAAATCCATTGGGTTTGATTGTTTGTCAAGAATTATCCCTTCCCATTTGTAATTGATAACTTTATGTCCCGATGAATTTAATTCATAAAGAAAAACAACTCCACCAACACCTTCCGAAGCACTTAAATTTTGAGAGGAATTCAAATAGTTTATATCGTTTTGCAAATAATGTTCTATCACGAAATTGTGCAATTGAAAGCCTTCAAAGGAGGAGGCCGTAAAGGCCTTTATGTAACGTCTATCATCATTTTTGAAGAAACATTTTACACCATTTGTGTAATCATAAATCACTGCCTTAAATCGTTTGTTACCCGCTACGGTCAAATCGCCAACTGGCGTATATACGTAGAGTAAGTGATCGTTTAACGATAATTTATTTTTAATCAATTTTAACATAGCTATCATTGGCTCAATATGTCTACCATCTACCTGACTGTCTAAAAGCTGGTTGCGATACACCTTTTCAGAACTACAGGATAAAAGAAAGATAAGCACAGGAATTACAAGTAATCTTTTTCTAATTTTCATCTTTTGCTACTTAATATTTTTTGCAATATGCGATTTACATAGCTGGTTGGCATATAATAGCCTCCCCTTGTTAATTGAATCAATTGAGTTTCAGCCACAGGAGAAGTCGAAGTATCTTCATAATTAGAATAATGAGTTCTTAAAGGCATATGTTGCTCTGCCTTCAAAAAGTTTTCAACCATTGAAGCGTATATTTCCGAACTTGGTAAATCTTTTGGTAAACCATTTGAACTGCTCCCTAACACCCAAGGTTTAGATAAGACATCAGCATTAAATGCTTGATTGGCATATACATGCGCCAGTTCATGAAATAAAGTCACATAAAAAGGATTAATCTTAACTCCATCGGTAGTATTTTCTTTCACTACTTGACTGGCCCAGGTAGATATTCCACGTCCGATAGTTAAGTTTTTGTCTTTTTTATCATCCACAAATGTATTCTCGCTGACATTTGCGTTCGTCTGATCGTTGCTGAACTTATTTAAAAACATACTACCAAAAGAATTTGGATCTCCTCCTGTAATTGCAGAAAATGCATCAGCTATGCTGGCGAGATAACTTCCCTCTTTTACGTCAGCCTGAACATCCCACTTCTGAGTTTCAGTATTCAAGGTATAAAATTTACCATTATCATATCGATAAGTTCCTGTTGAATCACTAACCGTAATCCATTTGCCATCCGGATCGATAAACCTAATCGGATTGTTTAACGCGTAGTTATAGGGAGACCACCTTCTGCCCATCTCTGCCAGTGGATCGACACTATTCCACCTTGCGATAACCGGGTCATAGAACCTGGCACCGTAGTCATACTGGTTCATTTCCTCCTGTATCTCCTTTTTATTGTAAAGATACTTATTTGCTGCGTTTTGCTGGATATGGACATTCAGCCCGAAAGCATAATAATCGTCCTCGCCAACACGCCCGGCCGTCGTCTCGTATACCGTTACTCTACTCGGTTGTTG
>NZ_JBFUIJ010000094.1:0-6363 GCF_056401935.1 Mucilaginibacter sp. P4_D1 | reverse complement strand
AGCTCTGTCGGGCACTCCATGGCGCGCTAAATACCCTTTATTACATCTTTGCCAATACGCACTCTTTGTTCATGTTTTAAAATATTAACTATTCACGGTGGTTTATTTGGGAACGATAGACCCAAAGTATTTAACACTATCCATTGGCTATCGGTTAGTCATAACTTAAGGTAATTAATCAATTACTATTTATCATTTGCCCAGGGTGATAAATAAAAGCATCTTTAGTTCGTCAACCGGTCTTTATGTGTTAAAGCAAGGTAGGTAGTAATTTAAAACTATGATGGATCAACACGCTGCGATAAATTGAAGTGCAAATGAGTTTATATGTACTTGCTTTAGTACTTACAGCCGCAGTACTGCATGCCGTATGGAACTTACTCTCCAAAAAAGCCGGGGGTAAGGCGCCATTTATCTGGCTAATGTATATTGCAAGCACTGTGTTGTACCTGCCGGTGATGTTTTATGAGTTGATGCAGGACCATGTAGCTTGGTCGCAACCATTATTATGGCTTTCGCTGGGCAGCGCTGCTCTGCATACTGGTTACTACCTGGTTTTGCAAAAAGGCTACCGAAGCGCTGATCTGTCTGTGGTATACCCGCTTGCCCGGGGCACCGGTCCGCTGTTTTCATCTGTCGCGGCCATTTTATTTTTACACGAGCAGTTGAAGTTGAAAGCAAGCATAGGTTTGTTGCTGATTCTTATCGGCGTATTTATAATAACCGGGTTAAGTTTAAGAAAGGAAAACAATGCTAAAATAATGACTGGTGTTTTCTGGGGCACGCTTACTGGTTTGTTTATTGCCTTATACACGTTTAACGATGCCGTTGCCATAAAAACATACGCCATCTCGCCCCTCGTAGTCACCTTTGTTTCCAATATGTTCAGCATGGTGTTGCTGATACCCCTGGTTGTAACACAAAAGGTCGAAATTAAACGGGAGGTACGCCGGCACAAATGGACAATTATAGCTATTGGCCTGTTAAGCCCGGCAGCTTACATATTAGTGCTCGAAGCGCTGAAATACGCGCCGCTTACCGTTGTTGCCCCAGCCAGGGAAACCAGCATTCTGCTGGGCGTATTCATGGGTTCGCGGGTGTTGAATGAAGACGATAGCAGGAGACGATTAATTGCCAGTGTATTGATACTCGGAGGAATAATTGCCTTGAGTTTGAATTGAGCTTTTGTTCTATATTTGATATTAAAACTTGCTTCGCTTGAAATTAATCTCCAAAATCAATGTTTATTCATGATAAATAACATCAGTTTTACATTTTTAATGTTGATCTTAAAGTTTACTTAAATCGGCTTAACCTGTAAGCCTCAACAGATGAACAATCAAATCAAGATCATCAACGGGCGTATTATAACGCCGGGCAGTATCGTAAACAACGGCACACTGCTTATCAGCGGAAACAAAATAGGCGCTATTCGTCATGGGGATATTGACGCGCCTGGTTCTCAAATTATTAATGCTGGCGGTAATTATGTTTCGCCGGGGTTTATTGATATCCACGTGCATGGTGGTGGTGGCCACGATTTTATGGATGGCAACGAGGAAGCTTTCCTGGAGATAGCGCGTACGCATGCCCGCTACGGTACCACGGCCATGGTGCCCACAACGCTAACTGCCGAGAAGGCCGACCTGCTTAAAACGCTTGATCTGTACGCCAGTGCCGATGCTAAAAATACCATGGGCGCGCAATTTTTAGGTATGCACCTGGAAGGGCCATATTTTGCCATGAACCAGCGCGGCGCGCAGGACCCGCGCTATATCCGCAATCCCGACGAGGAGGAGTATAAAGAGATTATTGCTTACTCCAAAGCTATCAAACGCTGGAGCGCCGCGCCCGAACTGCCAGGCGCAATTAAGTTTGCCAAATACCTGCAGGCCAACGGTATTATGCCTGCTTTGGCTCATACGGATGCAATTTACGAGGAAGTTGCCGTAGCTTTTGAAAACGGTTACACGCTGGCAACACATTTATATTCTGGCATGTCGGGTGTAACCAGGCGCAATGCTTACCGTTATGCCGGGGTTATTGAAGCAGCTTTTTTGATTGATGCGATGGATGTAGAGGTTATTGCCGATGGTATTCATTTGCCTGCACCCCTATTAAAGCTGGTTTACAAAATTAAAGGGCCGGACAGGATAGCGCTCATTACCGATGCCATGCGGGCGGCGGGTATGCCCGGGGGGGGATAGCGTACTGGGCAATAAGGATACCGGTTTAAAAGTGATTGTGGAAGATGGCGTTGCCAAACTGCCCGACCGCAGTTCATTTGCCGGCAGTGTGGCCACCTGCGACAGGCTGGTACGTACGATGATGACAATGGCCGGTGTGCCGCTGCCCGAAGCCGTAAAAATGATGACCAACAACCCGGCGACAATTATGGGGGTAGATGACCGTAAAGGCGCTTTGGTTGAAGGCCTTGATGCCGACATCGCCATTTTTGACGAGCATATAAATATCCAGGCAACAATCGTGAACGGAAAGCTGGTGTATGGTGGGTAGGTTTGAGTTGTGAGTTGTGAGTTGTGAGGGAGATTAAGTTAAATGTAAAAGATCCGGCAATCTGATTAATCTGATGCAGTCCAGGTTCAGCTAAATTTGCGATAGGGATGGGCGTGGATACCGGCCCGTGTGTAAGGCCATGAAGGCGTATGAACAGACAGCCCGGGCCGCAGGCATCGCCCAATTCGGAAGATAAGTTTATTCAATTCAAGTCGTATAGCTTAATTTTGATTCGACCCTTTCAATCTGAAAAAATCAATAATTCACTAATTCAACAATTCCATAATTGAAGATTCCCTTATCACCAGCGTTGAGGGTAAAACTATCTCCTTATTGTTTTCAACCGCTTTGCCGGCCAAATGGTCAAATAATAATTGCGCGGCTTTTTTGCCCATATCAAAAGCCGGCTGCAAAATGGTTGTGAGCGGCGGGTTTAGGATGGGGGCAGTTATCTGGTTGGTAAAGCAAACCACTTTAACATCCCGCGGAATATTTAGCTTTAGTTCATTGCAGGCCAGGTAAGTTGATGTAGCCAGGTGTTCTACCGTTGCAATAATGCCGTCGGGCTTTTGAAGCGTGAGGTGTTCTTTTATTACTTCAACATTTTCGTTATTGTACTTATTTGAACAGGTAACAATGCCCGATTCCTTTGGCTGGATGCCCCGTTCGGCCAGCGCCTTTTTATAACCCTGTTCCCTGGCCGATAGGATGGATGGATAACCTTTGATGGTAACAAGCGAGATGTTTTTACAACCGGCATCCAGCAAATGATTGGTGGCAATGTAGGCGCTGTTCAGATCGTCGGTAGTGATTTTCACCGAATTCAGGTCATCAAAAACCCGGTCGAAAAACACGATGGGCACGCCCGCCTGCTGCAGGGTTTTAATATGACTGGTATCTTCGGTATTACTGGCTACTGACATAATTACCCCATCAACCCGGCCGCTGGCAAGTTCGCCAAACATATAAGCTTCGCGCTCGTAGCTGTCATGGGTAAGGTAAATCAGCGTATGGTATTTTTTTATGGCTACAATGCTTTCTATCCCATTGATGGCCTGGCTAAAAAAGCTGTCGGCAATCTCGGGGATAATAATGGCGATGGTGTTGCTGGCTTTTTTACGGAGACTGCTGGCATAGGGGTTAGGCACGTAATTGAGTTTACGGGCGGCTTCAATTACTTTCAGCTTGGTTTCGGGGCCGATATCATGGCTATCCCTAAGGGCTTTTGATACAGTGGCGATAGATACATTGAGCACTTTGGCCAGTGTCTTCATGTCTATTTTATCGCTTTTGGGTTCGCTGGCCATGGATATTCAATTATATATAAATTTGTTAAAATTATTCTTAGGGTAGGTAGATTGCACTTAGCTACAACCATATGCTGCAAATGTTGTAGTTTAATGGCCACAGCATGAAGTTCCCTGCTGTATAGGTGGGCACTTAACCGAACCATAACTGCAAAAAACACAACAATCTCCAGGAAGGGGTTTTAAATAAGCTTCGCAATGTTTACAGGAATAAAAATACTGGCAGGAATCCACCGGCATCAGCTCTTCTTGTTGAAAACCACAATTCGGGCAGGTTATTGTTGAATTTAAAATCGGTTCTGTTGCCATATCTTCACGGAAGTTTATCCCCGGGTATCAAATGTAAAACTCAGGGCCAGATAAAAAAATAAATTTCGAAGATGTTAAACGTTTAAGCAAATAAATAATATGATTTTGCTAAATGTATAGCAGTAATTAAGCATGTTTGGATTTTATAGCCATAAGGAACTGTTTGCCAATTGCATTTCCTTTAATAAAATTATAAACTTATGAGCAAGTTAAAAGAAACACCCTTTCGGGATGTATTAGTAGCGGTTGTGGTATTAAATAGCTTACTACAGCTGTATCATTGACATTTGATCATGTTAAACCATTGCCAGTCCATTTTATTTTATAGATTTGAGAATTGAACCGGGTATAACCTAATTCCCATTGCAAAAACAAACATGCTGAAGTACATCTCCATAGGCGATCTGATCGTATTTTTTACCTATTTCGTTTTGGTTTCCGTTTATGGTTACCTGGTTTATCGCCGTAAAAAAGCAGAAACCAATTCCAGTTCGCATAGCTTTTTCCTGGCCGAAGGGTCACTTACCTGGTGGGCGATAGGCGCATCTATCATTGCATCGAATATCTCGGCCGAGCAATTTATAGGCATGAGCGGCGATGGTTTTTTTGCGGGCATTGCCGTAGCCGTTTACGAATGGTTGGGCGCAGCCACGCTGATTATTGTAGCGGTGTTTTTTATGCCGGTATATATCAAAAATAAAATTTACACTATGCCGCAGTTCCTGAAAAACAGGTATAACAGCGGTGTAGCGTTGGTGATGTCGATATTCTGGCTGGCGTTGTATATATTTATTAACCTTACCGCCATTTTATACCTTGGCGCACTGGCCATTAACGGCCTGCTCGGCGGCGGGTATTTGCACGAGATTATGATTGGCCTGGCTATATTTGGAGTAATCATCGCGCTTGGCGGTATGCAGGTGGTTGGTTATACCGATGTGGTACAGGTTGCGGTGCTCATTATTGGCGGGCTTGCCATTACGTATCTTTCGCTGACTATTGTGAGTGATAAATTTGGTTTCGGCCAAAACGCGCTTACCGGTTTAAAGCTGATCCTGAAAGACTCGCCAGATCATTTTCACCTCATCTTTAAAAAGCCTGCCCATGGCGCATCTGTAGAAACTATAAGTAGATATTTAATACTGCCCGGCTTTGCTATGTACGCGGGTGGCCAATGGATAAGCAACCTTAACTATTGGGGTTGTAATCAGTATATAACGCAACGTGCACTGGGTGCCAATTTGCATACTGCCCGTACGGGTATCCTGTTTGCCAGTTTGCTTAAAATCCTGATGCCTGTTATTGTAATGCTGCCGGGCATTGTAGCTTTTGTATTGTACAAACACGGCGATTTGCCGATGCTTGTTGGTGGCAAAAAAGACGGCGCTTACTCGGCTATATTATCCTTTTTGCCTTCGGGTTTAAAAGGCTTATCACTGGCCGTATTAACAGCGGCAATTGTGGCATCCATTGCAGGAAAAGTAAACAGTATATCTACCATTTTTACGCTGGATGTTTATAAAAACTACATGAGTACTAAAGCTACCGAGCGCAATATGGTTTGGGTAGGCAGGATAGCGATTGTGTGTAGTCTTGTAATTGCCGTAGCCTTTACCTGGAACGATATGCTGGGCATCAGCGGCGAAGGCGGTTACACCTTTGTTCAAAAATACAGCAGCTTCGTAAGCCCGGGCGTGTTAGCTACATTCCTGTTGGGTATGTTTTGGAAACGCACTACAGGCGAGGCTGCCATTATTGGCATCCTGACTGGCTTTGCTGCTTCGGTATTTTTCAACCAATTTGCGGTTAAGGTATTCGGGCCCGAAACATGGTTGTACTCGGCGTTTATAAACCCAGCCGGTGTTTACGAAATTCCTTTTTTCATATGCCTTGGCTGGTCGTTCCTGACAACTTTCGGGGTGATGGTTTTAGTAAGCTTATTTGGCCCCGCCGTTAATGCAAAATCTATCGAAGTTGATAAAGGCATGTTTAAATTAAAGTCGTCATCAATAGTGCTTATTGCGGTAATATTGTTGTTTCTATCGGCCATTTACGTGCGGTTTTGGTAGTTAATAGGTTTATAAGAGGGCGCGAAAGGTTGTATGCGATGATGAGAATTATGAATGGTGTATAAAAAATCCAACAGCATAGATATCAATATGTATAAACACAAAGCCCGGACTTTTAATAAGACCGGGCTTCATCACTGTTAATCGGCAAGCCATAACAA
>NZ_JBFUIJ010000093.1:0-6496 GCF_056401935.1 Mucilaginibacter sp. P4_D1 | reverse complement strand
CCAATGACCAATGACCAATGACCAATGACCAATGACCAATGACCAATGACCAATGACCAATGACCAATGACCAATGACCAATGACCAATGACCAATGACCAATAATAATTGTATTTTTAAAAAATATATAATTATTGTTGCTTATGATGGATTGGCTAAAGCGTAACGGGATACATTTTGCCGTTGCGGGTGTTTTTTTGGTATTGTGTTTTTTATATTTTTCGCCTGCATTTCAGGGGAAAACACTGGGGCAAGGGGACGTGCTTGGTGCGCAATCCACCCAAAAGGAGATCATGGACTACCGCGCCCGCGATACCACCATTTTATGGACGAACCAGATATTCGGCGGTATGCCCGCATACCAGATCTGGGCGCCTTACAGCGCCAACATTGCCACGCATATTATATCCGTTATTGGTTATGCTGTACCCAACCCGGTTGGTATGGTGCTTGTATTTTTGTTTGGTACCTACTTTTTATTTAATGTGCTAAAGCTTAGCCCCTGGCTGGCGGCGGCCGGTGCCGTGGCTTTTACTTTTACCAGCTATAATATGATATTGCTGGCGGCCGGGCATACCAACCAGGCTTTTGCCATTGCTTTTTTTGCGCCTATAATAGCAAGTATTATGCTGACATTACGGGGGCGATATTTGTTGGGGGCATCTTTACTGGCTTTGTTCCTATCTATCGAAATTAAGGTGAACCACCTGCAAATGACCTACTATCTAATGCTGGCCGTTTTGATTTTGCTGGGTATCGAGCTTTATCACGCTATTAAAAATAAAACTACAGCATCTTTTCTCAAATCGTTAGGGTATTTGCTTGCTGCATCGCTATTGGCCTTTGCAGTAAATGCATCAACCTTGTGGAGTACTTATGAATACGGCAAGGATAGCTATCGTGGCAAATCAAATTTAACCACCAGCACCAAAGAGCCGCAAAATGGCCTGGCTAAAGATTATATTTATCAATATAGCCAGGGCGTTGCCGAATGCCTTACCTTTTTGGTGCCCAATGCTTCGGGTGGAGCATCCGGGCCGGAATTGATTGATCAAAATTCAGAAACCGTTAAAGTATTTACAGATAAAGGCGAGCAGCCGGAGCAGGCTTTAAACTACGCGCAGCAAATTTCTTCATTCCCCGGATTGTCGCTTTATTGGGGCGAGAAGCCGGGTACCAGCGGCCCATTTTATTTTGGTGCAAGTATCTGCTTTCTGTTTGTATTCGGGCTCATTATAGTAAAGAGTCGGCTTAAATGGTGGCTGCTGGGCACGGTGGTATTAACTATGCTGCTATCATTTGGAGGCAATTGGCCATATGTGTCTGATATATTTTTGAAGTACTTTCCGCTATACAATAAGTTCCGCGCGGTTGAATCTATTTTGGCAGTGGCCGGGCTTTGTTTCCCTGTGCTGGCCTTCCTGGCCATACAGGAGGTTATTGTTGCTGCCGATAAAAAGGCGTTGGTTAAAAAGCTATTGCTTGCCTTGTATATAACCGGTGGGCTGGTGCTGATATTGATCCTGGTGCCCGAATTGCTACTGAGTTTCAGGCCGAGCGACCAGCTAAGTGGGGTTGCCAGTTTAACACAGGCATTAAAGGGCGACGCAGCAATGGCCAATGCTTTTGCCAATGCGGTGGTTAAAGACAGGGCCAGTCTTGAGCGTGCTGATGCCATTCGTTCGCTGGTATTTCTGCTTCTTACTTTTGGTATTGTTTGGGCGCTTATAAAACAAAAACTAAGCCTCACAACTGTTTCTTTGCTATTGTTTGCCATAATATTGGTTGACCTTTGGCAGGTAGATAAGCGCTATTTAAAGGATACCAATTTTACCGATAAACAGGAATCAGCAGTACCGCAAAGACCTGTTGACGTAGAGATAGCAAAAGATGCGGACCCTGATTTTCGGGTATACGACGCGACTGTTAATATTCAGACAGATGTGCAAAATCCGTTCTTCCATAAAACTTTAGGGGGTTATTCGGCAGCAAGGATGAAGCGCTATGATGAGCTGATAAATAATCAGTTTACGAGAGGAGCAAACCCAGCCGTTCTCAATATGCTGAATGCCAAATACGTCATCGTTCCAGATTCATCCAAACAAGGGCAAACCCTATATCCCAACTCTGATGCATGCGGTAATGCCTGGTTTATAAAAAGCATAAAATATGTGGATGGTGCCGATGCAGAAATGAAGGCACTCAGCAGCTTTTCGCCAAAAAACGAGGCTGTGGCGGATAAAAGCTACCGAAGCATAGCCGGCAACATACCGGCGGGCGACACAACATCGACCATAAAACTGGCAAGCTATAACCCCGACCATATGGTGTACAAATCGGTTTCGAAAACTGGCGGAGTAGCTGTTTTCTCCGAAATATACTACGATAAGGGCTGGAAAATGCTGATTGACGGGATAGAGAAGCCTTACTTCCGGGCCAATTACCTGCTCCGGGCGGCCTCAATCCCGGCAGGTGAACATAAAGTGGAATTTGTGTTTCACCCGGCATCGTATTATGTTGGGGAGGATATTTCCATGGCTGGCTCAATGTTGTTGGTGCTATTACTGGGTGGGGCCGTCTTTGGAGATGAGATAAAGAAAATGACGGGGAAGAAAAGCGACAACAAATAATTTTGATTTGTTTAGAACTGCCAGTATTTTGCCTGAACTCGGATTAAGCAGATTTTTCTGATTATTGGGATTTTCCTTGCAAATCAAAAAATCCTGTTAATCCTGAAATCAGATGAATCCGAGTTCAGGCAAAAAGGGTTAGGGATTGCGGCGTAAAGCCCGCCCGCAGGGAACGCCCATATCGTTCATTAGTTCATTGGTCTTGTCTGGTTGGATTGCCAGATGGATAAAAGGTATTCAGCCAAAAAGCTATTTTTCCGCTATGCCCGCGTTCCAATGAACCAATGAACCAATGAACCAATGAACCAATGAACCAATGAACCAATGAACCAATGAACCAATGAACCAATGAACCAATGAACCAATGAACCAATGAACATTTTTGCTATCTTCACGCATCACCATATACACTGTCATGAAGAAAACCCTTACCCTTGGCTTATTGGCGCTGTCGTCGGCAAGTTTCGCGCAGCAAAAAACATTAATTGGCTTTACACCGGCATCGTCCGCAAAACAACTGGAAACCGAAAAAACATTTGATGCAGGTTTAAGCCCGCAGCGCATTGGCGAAACCATTAAAGCACTTTCGGCATTTCCGCATAACATCGGTTCGCCGGGCAGCAAGGCCGTGGCCGACAAGATATTGGCTATGTACAAAAGCTATGGGCTGGATGCGCATATAGAAACTTACACGGTACTTTACCCAACACCCAAAACGCGGGTGCTTGAGCTAACCGCGCCAACAACTTATACAGCCGTGTTAAAAGAGCAGGCCGTGCCGGAAGACGCCACATCTGGCCAGCCCAATCAGCTGCCAACTTACAACGCCTGGAGTGCCGATGGCGATGTTAGCGGTCCGCTGGTATTTGTAAACTATGGTTTGCCCGATGATTATATTAAACTGGCCGCCATGGGCATTGATGTTAAAGGTAAAATAGTAATTGCTAAATATGGCCGCTCATGGCGTGGCATAAAGCCCAAAGTAGCCTATGAGCACGGGGCTATAGGATGCATTATTTACTCCGATCCTGCTGATGACGGCTACTCTGCCGGCGATGTATACCCCAAAGGAGCTTACAAGAATGAATTTGGCGTTCAGCGCGGTTCGGTAATGGATATGGTGATTTATCCCGGTGACCCGCTTACACCGGGCGTTGGCGCAACAAAAGATGCCAAACGCCTGGATAGAAAAGATGCAACCACGATATTAAAAATACCGGTGCTTCCTATAAGCTATCATGATGCGCGACCTTTATTGGCCGCGCTTGATGGCCCTGTTGCACCCGGCGGATGGGCCGGCTCGTTGCCTATAACTTACCACATCGGTGACGGCAAGGCTGTGGTACACTTAAAAATGGAATTTAATTGGGATATGGTGCCCGCTTATGATGTAATTGCCAAAATTAAAGGATCAACCTACTCGGATGAGTGGGTAATGCGTGGTAACCACCACGATGCGTGGGTTAACGGCGCGAACGACCCTATAAGTGGCCAGGCTGCCATGATTGAAGAAACCAAAGCCCTTGGCGACCTGCTAAAAACCGGCTGGAAACCCAAACGCAGCATTATATATTGCTCATGGGACGGCGAAGAACCAGGCCTGTTAGGATCGACAGAGTATGCCGAGGCGCACGATAAAGAACTGCAGCAAAAAACGGTGGTATATATCAACTCGGATAGTAATGGCCGCGGCTTTTTAGGTGCAGGTGGTTCGCAGGCGCTGGAAAGCTTTATTGACGAGATAACAAATGGTATAACCGACCCACAAACGAAAGTAAGTGTGTTCGACAGGAAAAAGGCGATGCAACTGGTCAATGCCAAATCAACCAGCGACAAGAAAGAGATATTGGAACGCAAAGGCGAAAAGCTGGAGGCGCTGGGCTCAGGATCTGATTTTTCTTCATTCCTGCAGCATTTGGGCATCCCAACGCTCGATTTTGGTTTTGGCGGCGAAGATGGCGGCGGCGAATATCATTCTATTTATGATTCGTTTGATGACTACAAACGTTTTAAAGATCCTGATTTTACTTACGGCGTCGCCCTGGCCCAAACTGCCGGTCACTCGGTATTGCGCATGGCTGATGCCGAGGTATTGCCATTTGATTTCAGGAGCCTGCAAGCAACCATTGCTAAATATGCTACCGAACTTACCAAACTGGCCGATGACACCCGCGAATCCACCAAAATTGATAACCAACTGATAAAAGCTAACGATTACACCCTGGCTGCCGACCCAACCCACCTGTACAAAGCGCCGGTTGCCAAAGATACCGTGCCCCCAATTGATTTTAAACCGCTAACCGGCGCGCTGGACTCGCTAAAGAAAAGCGCCGATAAACTGGCCGCCTATTGGAGCGCAGCCGCGTTAAAAGATGGCGACCACGATAAACTAAACAAACTCCTGTACCATGCCGAGCAGCAATTGCTTGCCGCCGAAGGCCTGCCACGCCGAGGCTGGTACAAACACACCATTTATGCACCCGGTTTTTATACCGGTTACGGTGTTAAAACCATTCCCGGCATCCGCGAAGCAATTGAACAACGCAATTGGGACGAGGTGAAACAGCAGATAGGGGTGGTAGCCGGCAGGATAAATGCATTGGCGGGGTATTTGGCGATGGGGGTGAAATAGGTTAGCGATCTAAATATTTTAGAACTACCAGGCTGATAATATGGGCCGTGCCTACGGCACTCTTGACTGTTTATGTCTGCGTACCCCGGGTTGAAACCCGGGGCTACAATATGTTTCGGGCCGATGGCCCTTAGCTGCATTTGACTGGAGGAGCATAAATATGGATAAAACGATACAGGGGCGTAGCCCCGACTTATATTGTAGCCACGGGTTTCAACCCGTGGGATACTGCATTTGACTGGAGGAGCATAAATATGGATAAAACGATACAGGGGGCGTAGCCCCGACTTATATTGTAGCCACGGGTTTCAACCCGTGGGATACGAATAAAAGAAGAATGAGAGCCGTAGGCTCGGTACATATATAAAACAGCAGATTTAACAAACAATAAAATAACAAATATCGCCGGCCTGAAAGATGTATTTTTAAAGGAACAGAAATATAATTTAAACGCACAATCCAGAGGTGTAGCCTTGATCCATATTGTAGCCACGGGTTTCAACCCGTGGTATAAGAGGAACAGAAATATAATTTAAACGCGGAATCCAGAGGCGTAGCGTCGATCCATATTGTAGTAAAATGGGTTAATTATTAACTTGCAAATCCAGGGGCGTAGCCCCGACTTATATTGTAGCCACGGGTTTCAACCCGTGGGATACGAATAAAAGAAGAATGAGAGCCGTAGGCTCGGCTCATATAAAAATAGCAAATATTAACGGTCCAGATAAAATGGCAAATACCTATCACCAAATCTACATTCAAACAATTTTTGCCGTTAAGTACAGGGAAGCGGTGATTGAAAAAAAATGGGGCGCCGAGCTGTTTGGCGTGATAGGCAATCTAATCAATGAAACCAATTGCAAAACCATTATCGTAAATGGTGTGGAAGATCATGTACATTGTTTTATCGGCTTAAGGCCCGCTGTTTCAGTATCAGAACTGATGCAAACTGTGAAAGCCAAATCATCTAAATATATTAATGATCATTTGCTAACCCATAAGCATTTTGAATGGCAAGATGGTTATGGTGTGTTTTCCTATAGTCAATCGCAGGTTGATAAAGTTTATAAATATATCCAAAACCAGGAAGTGCATCATAAGAAGCAAACATTCAGGGAAGAATATCTTGACTTTTTAAAAAAGTTTAAAGTAGCTTATGAAGAACAGTATATTTTCCATGATTTGATTTGAAGCCTGGCTATAATGATGACGTGTAAATTGATAGAACAGAAAC
>NZ_JBFUIJ010000092.1:0-6579 GCF_056401935.1 Mucilaginibacter sp. P4_D1 | reverse complement strand
GGGCATAAATGATGCTGCCGAAGCATTAATATCCGGTCTTGATTATTTTTATGAAGATGACAGGCAAATCGCGGCTGATAAAATGTTACCCGCTATACTGGAAAATGGCAAATGGAGTGGTGAAATAAGATACAGGCATTTTAAAACAGGCGAACCGATACCGGTATATCTCAATTCGTTCCGAATAAATGATAGTTTTTCTGATAACCCTATTGGCCTGGCAACTGTAGCCCGCGACTTGAGGCCCGAAAAAAACGCCCATAATGAACAGTATAAATTATTAACACTGATTGACCACAGTTCGGATTTTGTAAGCCTATCCGACCTGGATGGCAACGTGAGTTATGTTAATGCGGCGGGGAGGATAATGTTAGGTATAAAAAGCCAGCAGGACCTGGAGCGGCACAACAGCGAGTATTTAACGAAAGCCGAGTTGGTTAAACTGGTTAATAAAGTGAACAAGGKCTTGATGAAAGATGGCAAATGGTCGGGCGAGATCAGTTTTAAACATTTTGAAACGGACGAGGCAATCCCTGTATATGGAACAACAATGCTGGTTTATGATTCGGTTACCGGTAAACCGCAGGGCCGCGCTACCATAGCACGTGATATGCGCCGCGAAATTGCCGACAGGCAAGAACTAAACGAGCAGATTAAGCAGTTTGAGTTTGTTACCGATTTTATGCCCGTACAATTATGGACAGCCACTACAGATGGTAATATTGATTACGTAAACCAGCGTACAACAGATTATTTTGGAACAGGCCAGGAACAGATAATCGGCACATCGTGGCTAAACCTGGTGCATCCCGAAGATACGGATGGATGTGTTGCCGCTTGGACATCGTCCATTAAAACCGGAAATATATACCAATATGAGTTTAGGCTGCTCGATAAAAACCGGGTTTATAAATGGCACCTTGCCCAGGCATTGCCTTTTGTTAACGACGGGAAAATTGTTAAATGGTTTGGTACTAATACCGATATAGATGAGCAAAAGCAGCTTCAACGTCAAAAAGATGATTTTTTAGGTATCRCAAGTCATGAGTTGAAAACGCCGGTAACCAGTATAAAAGCTTACGCGCAGGTGCTGGGGGCAATGCTTACCCGGGAGGGTGAAACTAAGAAGGCAGAAATGGTAGCAAGAATGGATGCCCAGGTAAACCGACTTACCAATTTAATAGGCGATTTGTTGGATGTTACCAAAATAAACTCGGGCAGGCTACAATTTAACAAGGTATGGTTTGATTTTAACCAGGCGGTTAAAGAAACGATGGATGATTTGCAGCACACCACAAAAAAACATAAGCTGGTGGCCGATTTTACCGAAACCGGCCAGATTTACTCGGATAAAGACCGCATAAGCCAGGTGATCACCAACCTGATAACCAATGCAATAAAGTACTCGCYGCATACCGATCAGATAATTGTAAGCACCCGGCTGAAAAATAACGAAGCTATTGCTTGTGTGCAGGATTTTGGCATAGGCATTCCCGATGATAAAAAAGACAGGGTATTTGAACAATTTTACAGAGTCAGCGGCGACAAGCAGCATACCTTCCCTGGTTTGGGATTAGGATTATACATCTCGTCAGAAATAATTAAGCGCGAAGGCGGTAGGATGTGGGTAAACAGTGTAGAAGGCAAAGGATCCACTTTTTGCTTTGCTTTACCGGTTGATGGGAACGAGCAATAAATTTCCATTTTGACTAACAAAAGGTTTTGACATTGAATACAAACTGCCCGATACAAAAACTGAAACATTAACTCTCATATAATGTTGTGTTTATATAATATATATAAGCCATGGGAGTATTACAGCATATCCAACACCAGATCTCGGCACTAAATGATCTGATCAAAATAAATAACGACCGCATCGCCGGTTATCAAAAAGCATCGGATGATTCGACAGACAATGACCTGGTTTTACTGTTCAACGAATATGTTGATCAAAGTAAAAACAATGTAAGCGAGTTAAAAGAATATATACTATTTCTAGGAGGCCAGCCAACTGATGGCACTACGCTATCGGGTAAATTTTATCATACCTGGATTAACTTGAAAGCCGTGCTTATCAATAAAGACAGGCAGGGTATATTGGCGGACTGCGAATATGGCGAAGATGTGATCATCAAGGCATACAGAAAAGCACAGGACGATAAAGAGCTTATTTGGGAAGACGATAAAGTAGTAAATCTTTTAGCATGGCAGTTGGAGGGTTTTAAAACATCGCACGAAACTGTTAAGGCATTACGTGAAGCTGTAAACATTTAACTGTTTTACTATGAATAGCTCCGATCATTCCTTCTTTGATGAGTATAAACCATTACACGTGCCTCACGAATATTCGACTTCGGCATGCGTGCAAAACAACGTTGTGTTTGCACTTGCCCAGTTAGGAGAAGCAACGGCGGGTGAAGTTGCCGCAAAACTAAGCCTGCTTGAACCAGGCACCCACCCCGATACCCATCAAAAAAATGCCGATGATATACTTAATTACCTTTTTGATAAAGGGTTGATAAAAGCAAACAATGTTGGTGGCCAATTAGCCTTTAATTTAAGCAAGATCAGGGAAGCTAACTCCGGCAAAGCCGATAGTCTTTTTAAGGATTAACCGGAGTTATCGGCTTAGCCGAAATGATGCTATCTACAACAAATACGCTAACGCCCCTCCATGGCAGGGTATGGAGATATTCTTTATAATGCAGCTCCAGKTACGATCCGGCATTGTTGTTTAGTTGTTGCGCTACCTTTTCATCTGTTACCGAAAACATAAATTCGTTTGAAGCTATACTTCCCTGCGCTTGCGTACGTATACCGTTTTGTATCAGCCTGCCTTCATAGGTTTTGAAAACATATCCTTTTTTTACAAAATAATTCATGGTGCCCGCTTTGGCACCCTCTCCAAAAACAAAATAAAAACGATAGTAAAAAAAACCTGCAAACAGTAACAATACAATTAATAAAAGAATTACCCTGGTTTTGATCTTCATGGATGGTGTTTTAAATTATTTAAAGCTACAAAAAGTTGAGATGCAGCGTACTATAAATCAAATAAAAATGGCCTTTGGCTCGCGGTTAYTTCCTAAAGGTTAAATAAAAAATTTATTATTAATAATTACCCATATTGAGTTTAAACTCTAACTTTATCTGACTTTATCTAAAATTAATAAAAATGCCCGCCGAACTATCGCCTGTTTTGCCAGATGAGATTTTCAAAATCATATTCGAAAAATCGCCGGGCTCGCTGTTGGTAAAGGCCGATGCACCGCATTTTACAATTATGGCTGCTAACGAAGCCTATCTGACCATAA
Source organism: Mucilaginibacter sp. P4_D1 (assembly GCF_056401935.1). Classification (NCBI taxonomy): domain Bacteria; kingdom Pseudomonadati; phylum Bacteroidota; class Sphingobacteriia; order Sphingobacteriales; family Sphingobacteriaceae; genus Mucilaginibacter; species Mucilaginibacter sp. P4_D1. The sequence goes on along the minus strand of NZ_JBFUIJ010000092.1, from coordinate 3,262 downwards.
CAAACGCCACCCGCGAACTAATTATTGGCAAAAGTTTTTTCCGGGTATTTCCAGACGATGATGATGACCCCGAAGATGAAACCGGTGCCCGTAAAACATTTGCCAAAGTAATACAAACAGGTCAAAAAATTGATATCCCAAGCTATCGTTACGATACCCGCGACCCGGAAACCGGGGATTACCGGGTAAGGTATTGGTCATGCAGCAATGTGCCATTTAATGGCCCCGATGGTAAGGTTGCTTATATTTTAAATACTATTGCCGAAATAACGGGCGAAGTAAACGCCAAAGAAGCTGCTATAGAAAGCGAAAACCGGTTGCGGCTTGCCGCCGAGGCTACGGGCTTTGCAACTTTTGATTGGGATTTTAAAGACGAAATAAGGTTGTGTTCGCCACAGTTAGCCGAATTATTCGGTCATCCGGCAGGCAGCAGGTTATCATCAATAGAAGCGTTTCAAAAGCAGGTGCTGCCCGAAGATAAACAGGTAATAACTAACGCCTTTAATGAAGCCCTAAAAACCGGCATTTATGCGTATGATATAAGAGTGATTTGGCCCGATAGCAGCATCCACTGGTTAAGCGTCAAAGGTAAACTAGTTACCGGAGAGCGGCAAAAACCTGTCAGAATGCTGGGTACCGTTATTGATATAAGCGAAGTAAAGCGAGATGAGATAAGAAAAAATGATTTTATAGCCATGGCCAGCCACGAGTTAAAAACGCCATTGACTTCCATTAAATCATACATCCAGGTACTTTCAAAAAAATTAGCTGCAAATAATGATGCTTTTGTTGATAATGCTTTAAGTAAAGCCAATAACCAGGTTAATAAAATGACGGATTTGATTCATGGTTTTCTCGATCTTTCAAAGCTGGAATCGGGCAAGCTGCAGCTTAAACCGGAATTGTTTGATATGAACAAGCTTTTAGGCGATAGCATTGCCGAGTTGTTGCTGTCAACCTACAGTCATACCATAATTTTCAATGACTCAAATATTTTAACCGTCACCGGAGATAAAGAAAAACTTGGCCAGGTTATTGGTAATTTTTTAAGCAATGCTGTAAAATACTCGGCCAAGGGAACCAAGATTATGGTTAACAGTACCATCACCGATGGTTTTGTAATTGTAGCGGTTACTGACGAAGGAGTAGGCATCAAATTAAAAGATCATAAGAAGGTGTTTCATCGTTTTTACCGGGTTGATAACGAAAAAATAAAAAATGTCTCCGGCTTCGGCATAGGTCTTTACCTGTCAGCCGAGATTGTTCAAAGCCACAAAGGTAAAATTTGGGTTGAAAGCACCGAAGGGGTGGGTTCCACGTTTTATTTTAGTATCCCATTTTAATGGCCAGTGTTTACCGGCGTTAATTTTACCCTTTTATAGGACGATAGCATAAATTGCACCAGGTCGGTCATATTTAACGGTGGCTGATTGGTAGTAACGCTCAGTTTCTTTTTGTCGTTTTCAAAATCAATTTCAAAATAATAGCTAGGTGCATCAACTACCTGGTCTTGTTGCTGCCAGCCGTACATTTTTTTGAGTTCGCTATGCTTAAGCCAATAATTTAAGGTATCAAGCTGAGGCCTGGATAATTTTGCTGTAAACTCGCCTTTATAAGGATCGGCATACTCCCCTCCCCTTAAGTGATAATCGCCATTTGGCGAAATTTTGATTTCAAGCTGTGGGCAATCTCCGTGACAGGTTGACGATAAAAAGCGTATGGCAGAGAATTTAACATCTTTATCATAACTGTTTTTAAAATTGGTAAACTCATAAGTGCCCGGGCCAGCCAGCTTAACGGCGTTCGAGTCGATAGCTTTGATATAAAGCCGGCTTTGCGTCAGGTTCCTTATCAAAAATTTAAAATTGGTTTTGTGTTTAACCCTAAAGTTATCAGCGCTTGATGTATAAACATCAGTCATGATCAATGTATCTTTTACAATGGCGTAATGACTTTTGAATTTATCGCTTCCAACAAAATTAAAGTTGACACGGCCTTTCTGAAAATAGAGATGCCCCAGGTCTTTATTAATCCAACGGATAGAATCCAGTTGTACTTTTTGAGCGTGCAACCCGCCAAAAACAATAACAAATGCAAATAACAAAAAGCCGCGCTTTATCATTTAGTATAMTTATGAAATGCAGATTTGCTTTACAAATCCATATAATAGGATGTTAACGACGGAAAATCATTAAACTTGTGTTCGTAGTCATTAGTTTTTCCAAATCCGTAGCTCACAAATATAAAAGGTATACCTGCCAGGCGTGTCTGCTCCGCGTCACCTTGTGTATCGCCCACATATACCGGCGCTTTAAGCCCATGTTTTTCAATCAGCAAATGCATATTATAGTTCTTGGGCATGTTGTTTTCGCCATAAGCTATATAATCGGTAACATAATCGCCAATGTTTGCCCATGCTATAAATAGCGGTATAATGCCGACAGCGCAATTACTCAGCACAAAAACTTTATATTTTGTTGCCAATAATTTCAGCCCATCTATAACGCCTTCGTACATATTGCCACCACTTTGTGGTAATATCTGCCTCCTGGTTTCATTTACATCCATGTAAATTCCCTGAGCTATATTATCTTCAAAATCAGGCAATATGGCCTTGGTTAGCTTACTTCCCTCCATTCCGATAAGCCCCAGCAGTTCGGTACGGTTTATCACTCTATCTATAGCAAGTTTTTCAAAAGTTAAATTCCATGATGTGGTGTAAGTGTCAACGGCATCCCAAAGGGTTCCGTCCATATCAAAAATGAGGCTATCAGGCTTCTGCATATATAATTTTCAAGGGTTTTTGCTAAGTTGTAAAATTAAGCTTAGGTATGAAAACGAAGTTCATACTTTCTTCATTATTAATCCTCACTTTTGAAATGTGATAAGGTTAATGTGGGCCAGCTTAGCAGGAGGTTGGTTCCATAGAGGTCTCCGCCGTAATACGCGGGGACTTTTTTATTTTATGCCAAATCTGCTCTATAGCGCCGTGCGGCACTTCCAAATGTAGTTTCGGATCAGTCGGAAAAGTTGGGGGGGCGATCCTCAGGCATATATTTTGGCAAGCCTGAATAGGAAGAAAGTAGTATCTCTTACTCCTCTTAAAGTAGCTCTAAAAGCTTTTGCCTTAGCATTAAATGATTCGGCTGAAGCATTTGTACTTCTGTTGTCGAAGAAGTTTAAGATAGACTCATAATGTGTTTGTACAGATTTAGATACGGTTTTAAAAGACTCAATTCCTGCATCTTCTACATCATTATAC
>NZ_JBFUIJ010000091.1:0-6750 GCF_056401935.1 Mucilaginibacter sp. P4_D1 | reverse complement strand
ATGTTAGCCTATCCGCTCAAACAATCCCAAAAAAACCGTTAGACCATGCTGTTTTTGACGGATGGCAAAACATAACCGGCCAGCGGATAAGTAATGACGGTAAATGGATTATGTATGTTGTGAAACCGCAGGAGGGCGATGCCCAACTGGTGATAACTGATTCAAAAAACACGACCAAATTGCAAATACCACGTGCCGATACGGCGCGTTTCAGCAGCGATGGTAAATTCGCTGTATTCCAGATCAGGCCTTTTTTTAAAGATACCAGGCAGGCTAAGATCAAGAAGAAAAAACAGCCGGAATTCCCTAAGGACACTTTAGGATTTATTTCGCTTTCAACCCAAAATATCATCAAAATACCGTCGGTGAGAAACTTTAAGATAGCCGAGAGCGCCAATGTAATCGCCTATCTGTCTGCTACTGATACAATAAAAAAGCCTTCGCCTGGCGACACCTCCAAAAAAGCTGTTAAAGAAACTACCGCGCCGTCAACGCAGGACGGTGCCGACCTTACAGTAAAACAATTGGCAGGCACCATAACCCATACATTTAAATACGTTACCGATTACCAGGTAAGCAAGAATGGTAAGCTGGTGGCTTTTGCGGTTACCGCGCCGGCAAAGCAAAAGCAAGTTACTTCTGGCCTATATGTTTTTGATGTAGATAAAAATGTAGTAAAAGCTATCAGCAAAGGCAGGGGAAATTACCACAACATAACCATCGATGACGCGGGCAGGCAAATTGCTTTTGCCGCCGAGAAGAACCCCGAGAAAGCCCTGGTAAAACCATTTAAACTTTACTATTACAACCTAACCCGCGACAGTGCTACGGTGATAGCCGCCGAAGGATTAGAAACAATGCCCGATAAATGGGCCGTGAGCGGCGATGGTAAAATATATTTCAGCAAGAGTGGCACAAACTTGTTTTTTGGCACCGCCCCTATCCCCAAACCGGCCGATACTACCATTGTTGATTTTGAAGTAGCCCGGCTTGATATCTGGAATTATAAAGATGATTACCTGCAGCCCCAACAGCTAAAAAACCTGCAAAAGGAACTCAAAAGAAGCTATCTTGCTGTAATCAGGCCCGAAGACCCAACATCCAAACAGATACAATTGGGCAACAAGGCAATCCCCGAAGTTTTTGTGGCCGAGAATAAGGACGCACGTTATGTTTTGGGGGTTACAGATACCGGCGCACGCGTACAATCCCAATGGGAAGGCGACACCAAACAACAAGCCATTTTAATTGATACCAAAAGCGGCAACAAACGGCTGATAAACCAAGGTGTAAAAGCGAGTTATCGTATCTCGCCGGACGGCCAATTTGTGGCATGGTTCAATTTTGCCGATCAGCAGTGGTACAGCTACCAGATCATGACCGGCGCCAAAACAAACCTGACTAAATCAATCGGCACAAAAATGGGCGACGAATTGAATGATGTGCCCAACTATGCCCAGGATTACGGCTTAGCAGGCTGGACAAAAGACGATAATTCAATATTTATTTACGACCGGTACGATATCTGGAGCATTGACCCGGCAACGGGCGACGCCACAAACTTTACCAATGGTATAGGGCGCAAAAACAAACTCATTATCCGGTACGACATTACCGATCCCGAACAAAAATTTATTCCCTCAAAACAGCCTATGTGGTTACTGGCACAGGATGAAGAAACAAAGCAATGGGGATATTTTGTAAAAACACCCGAGAGCAAATCACCGCCTGAAAAGGTAACCTGGGGCAAACACAGCTATGGCGATTTAACCCGGGCAAAAAAGGCGGCAATTTACATCTACACCAAAGCGAATTATGAATCTTCGCCCGATTTGTACGTGTCAACCGACCTGAAAAAAGAGGCTAAGCTAAGCAGCATCAACCCCCAGCAGGCCCAATACAACTGGGGAACGGCCGAACTGGTGCACTGGACTACACCTAAGGGTTATAAGTCGACCGGTATTTTATATAAGCCCGAGGATTTCGACGCTAATAAAAAATACCCCATGGTAGTTTATTTTTACGAGAAACTATCCGAAGGATTGTATAACTACCTGCCCCCTGCGCCTACCCCTTCGCGCCTGCCCATTTCATTTTTTGTAAGTAACGGCTATTTGGTTTTTGCGCCTGATATCAGCTATGAAACAGGCCATCCGGGCGCTTCGGCAGTTGAATTCATCAATTCTGGGGTCGAATCTCTGAAAAAGAATTCATGGGTTGATGGCGCGCATATAGGCATCCAGGGGCAAAGCTGGGGAGGCTACCAGGTGGCCTACCTGGTTACCCAAACCAATATGTACGCCGCTGCCTGGGYTGGTGCCCCGGTTGCCAACATGACCTCGGCCTACGGCGGTATCCGCTGGGAATCGGGTGTTAACCGGCAGTTTCAGTACGAGAAAACACAAAGCCGAATTGGCGCTACATTATGGGAAAAGCCTGAGTTGTATATCGAGAACTCACCCTTATTCCAATTACCCAAAGTACAAACCCCGGTTATGATTATGAGTAACGATGCTGATGGCGCGGTGCCCTGGTACCAGGGAATAGAAATGTTTACAGCCCTGCGCCGCCTGGGCAAACCGGTTTGGCTGCTGCAATATAACGGCGAAGCACATAACCTGGTTCAGCGGCAAAACCGCAAAGATATTACTATCCGCGAACAGCAATATTTCGACCACTTTTTGAAAGGTGCACCAATGCCTGTCTGGATGGCCAAAGGTGTACCTGCTGTGGATAAAGGTAAAGACTGGGGTTTTGAGTTGGTAAAGTAGAGAACCGCACTAAATCTCCCCAGGGTAAACGCATCCAAATAGCTAATGGAATGAGTTTATGGCGTCGGTAACATATAAGCATCAAACAGCGCCTTATTTTTACTGGCTGATCCTGGTTAAATGATCCGTCTACCGAAGGCACTTGTATTGGCCAACAACAGGCACAAGTATTTGGATGCGCCTAAATTGTGCGATCAGTTTAGTGTTAACCATGATAAAATATAAAATATTGACTATCAAATATTTATAAATATCTTATCTGAAATGTGTTAAGTTATGTTAACCCAATTAGCTGGGTTTTTCCTGTAAATCTCCCTAAAGAAGGAATTTTTATATTTTATAAAACGCCATTCCGTTTCCAAAAAAAGAAGTTTGAAAACAACAAAGCCGGATTGATTAGTCCGGCTTTGTTGTTTTATATAAAGAGTTGTTTATATCTCTCTGTTTGCATCCCATTTCTCCAGGTAGTCGGCTACGCGGCGCACAAATGAGCCTCCTAAGGCACCATCAACAACCCTATGGTCATATGACAACGACAGGAACATCATGTGGCGGATGGCAATTACATCACCTTGTGGAGTTTCAATTACAGCCGGTTTTTTCTTGATGGCGCCAACTGCCAGTATAGCTACCTGTGGCTGGTTAATAATTGGTGTACCCATCACATTCCCAAACGAACCTACGTTGGTTATAGTAAATGTACCGTCCCTAACATCATCCGGTAATAATTTCCCTATACGGGCGCGGTTAGCCAGGTCATTAACTGCTTTGGTAATTCCCAGCAGGTTTAACTCATCGGCTTTTTTAATCACCGGTACTATCAGGTTACCACTTGGCAACGCCGTTGCCATACTGATATTGATGGCTGCCTTTTTAATGATTTGCGTACCATTAACCGTTACGTTAATCATCGGAAAATCTTTGATCGCCTTAACTACGGCCTCAATAAATATCGGTGTAAAGGTTATTTTTTCATTCTCGCGTTTTTCAAAACTGCTTTTCACCTTTTCGCGCCATAAAACCAGGCCCGTTACATCAGCCTCAACAAATGAGGTAACATGCGGCGAAGTTTGCTTGCTCATCACCATATGGTCGGCAATCAGTCGGCGCATCCTGTCCATCTCGATAATCTCATCGGCTCCGGAAACCGAGCTTAATGGCGGCGTCGGTTTTGCCGGTGCAGCCTCTGCTTTGGGCTCGGGTGCTTTTACAGGCTCCGCAACAGGTTGCGGTTTGGGCGGTGCCGCAATCTCAGGCTCTTTAACAGGTTCAGGCTCTGGAATTGCAGTGGCAGACTCTTCGGCGATTACTACATGATTTAATGTATCCGGTTGGCTTACCGCACTTTCTTCAGGTAACACAGCGTTTGTTGGCTCAACGGTTGTTTCTGGAGTTTCAGTAACGGGTTGTACTATGCTTTGGGTATTGTTTTCAACAGTAACTTCTGTTTTTTGAGCAGATGCCGGGGAGTTCTTATACTGAATATAACTTAACAGATCATCTTTGGTTAAACGGCCTTCAGACCCGGTACCGGGGATACGATCAAGTTCGTCAATGCTGATGTTTTCCTGGCTGGCGATGTTACGTACCAAAGGCGAGTAAAAGCGTCCTTCACCTTTAAAATTCTGATCGTAAGGCGATGGCGCCTGGGGTTCAAGCTGTGAAATTCCCGGGATATCAACAGGTGCCGCGATATCAGGTTGATATTCTGTCACCTCTTGATTTTCAATCACAGGCGCTGGTGCATCATACCTAACCTCGTTAAACGGGGTATATTCCTTAAAATCAGTTTGACTTTCTTCAGCGGCAGCTGATTCTGCTACGTGAGGTACTTCAATAGCAGGAATTGTTGTTTCAACTTCAGGAGCTGAGCTTACATCCGATCCGCCAGCTGCCTGTTCCGGCTCGTCAGTTTCAATAATGGCAATTATCGCCCCTACCTGCACTACATCGTTTTCCTGGTATAACTGCTCTATTAATTTACCGGCAACGGGTGATGGCACATCAGAATCAACTTTGTCAGTCGCAATCTCCATTACTGCTTCGTCGGCATCAACGCGATCTCCTGGATTTTTATTCCATTTAATTACGGTTGCCTCCGCAACACTTTCACCCATTTTTGGCAATAATAGTTGATATTTGGCCATAGATACAAATTATACTTTAAGCACAAAATTATGCATTTTGAAGGTTAATCTGCAACATCTGTTAGTAAAGTATTCAACATCGACAATGCAGTTACAGCGCTCCTTTCGATGTTTTGCTGCCTTTTGTTGCCAAATGTGTATTTCTTTACTAACAATTTCCCCTTGCCCGAAACCGCAATCCACACAGTACCAACAGGTTTATCTTCGGTGCCTCCATCGGGGCCGGCTATGCCCGTTATGGATATGGCAAAATCCGACTTAAAATTTAATAACGCACCTTCTACCATTTCCTTCACAGTTTGCTCGCTTACGGCACCAAAAGTTGCCAAAGTTTCTGGTTTTACCCCAAGAATATGCTCTTTCAACTCGTACGAATACACAATTCCTCCACCAAAAAACACTTTTGATGAACCGGCGTGCTGCGTAAAAAGATGAGAAAGGTATCCACCGGTACAGCTTTCGGCCACTGATAAAGTAAGCCCTTTTTCGGCCATTTTGTTCAGGATCGCTTTTTCTAACGGAATGTCTTCAGCAACAACAAAAACCCGGCCTATGCGTTCAATTATTTTTCCGGCAAATTCATCAACGCCTTTTTGCATCAAAGCAACGTCATCACCAAAAGCACTCAGCCGCAGCCTAACCTGGCCCAATTTGGGTAAATAAGCCAGCTTAATATACGATGGTAAGGCATCTTCAATATCTGCAATTCTTTCGGCCAAAAATGATTCGCCTTCTCCAACTGTTAAAAGTGTTTTGTGAATGATGGATGGCAGTTTAAGCGTATTCTTCAACTTCGGTATCACCCCATCTTCCATCATATACATCATCTCGAACGGAACCCCCGGCATCGATACATATATCACCCCATCATGATTAAACCACATACCTGGCGCTGTACCGTTTTTGTTTAATATGATCTCGCAATTTGCTGGTACTTGTGCCTGTAATCTGTTTACTTCAAGTAATGGCCGGTTATATTTAGCAAAAATACGCGCCACATTTTCCAATGCGTCTTTATCCTCCATCATACCAACGCCAAAGTACTCGGCTAATGTTTTTTTGGTGATATCGTCTTTTGTCGGCCCCAATCCACCGGTTATAAAAACAACCATAGCGCGGCCCGCTGCTTCGGCCAATGCCTTAAGGATATGTTCCCTGTCATCAGATACCGACGAGATTTGTTTTACCCTTACCCCTATTTTATTGAGCTCCTTAGCCATCCAGGCCGAATTGGTATCAACAATTTGTCCTATCAGTATTTCGTCGCCAATGGTTATGATCTCTGCCAGCATAGTAATTAATAAAAAGTTCTGCTACTTGAATAATCGTTTCTCTTACTCAGTTTTAAGTCCTGCAAAATAGTCGATTTTACCTTTAATGTAACATTATATGATTTTAAATAGCCAAAGGGTACCCATTGAAACGACAGGTCCCAGCAATGCAGGTCGCGATAAATGGAAAATGAAGTAGCGCTGGCCAGTTTCATTGCCTTAAAATCGTAGTTGGTTGAATATTGTATTTTCCACTTTTGGGTAATGCTTACATCCCCGCTTATCATCAGCGTGTTGCTGGTAGATACCTGGTTAAGATAATTGCTGTAACTATAACTATAATTTAAAGATATATTCCAGGGCACATTAAAATCTACATATGAATTAGGGTCGCTGTTTACCAGTGCCAAACGTTGCAGCTGTGGTGCTCCCGCCCCTTGCAAGGTATTTACGTTAGGCGTGCCGGGTGCTTTGGCCGATGTCGAGTTTAAGCTACCACTCATAGATATGCTCAATTGGTTTAACAACGGAAACTGCCCGTTTGACCACCTGAACTTATTA
>NZ_JBFUIJ010000090.1:0-8438 GCF_056401935.1 Mucilaginibacter sp. P4_D1 | reverse complement strand
AAGTAAAGCCCCTGATGGGCAGGGGCCTTTACTAACCAATTATAAACCTAAATTATGAGAAGACTTTTTTTGAGTTTTTATTACGGTGTAAAAGTAACACTAAGTTTTTATATTCTTTTAAATTATTTTGTAATTTTATTGTAACTTTTATCAAAACAAGTATATCCTGCTGTTTGATTATCAAAAATACAAATATTTCGTTATTAATGTGATAATTTTTTAATTAAATAAATTCATGTGTGTCACAAAACGAATAAGACGAAAAAATATGATACTTTTCTTCTTTTTTTTCTATTAAAAATCAAAATAAGCCAAAACAGACAGTATATAAAGCCAAAATTTAATTAAATAATCTAAAAAATGATTTTTCATTGAATTTATGTCAAATTTTATTCCAAAAAATAATTTTTAAATAAAAAAATATATAAAATTCACTTTTTTTAACTCACTCATCAAAAAATCTGATTTTTTATTGATAATCTAAACTCCCTACACTTGAAGATATTGTGAACACAGGGATAAAATTTACTTTAAATAAGCACAATTTAAAAACTGCTTCCTCATTTTTGCAGCGCGTTTTATCGTTTTTTAATTTATGACAGCTACCCCGCCTACAAAAACACACCCGCATTTAACATCTTTCACTTTATGGATCATGACCATTGCTACTTGCCTGGTAGTGGCCAATATTTACTACAACCAGCCCCTGCTGGCCGATATAGCACACACCTTTAAAATATCTGATAAAAAAGCCCAGCAGGTATCGCTGTTTACCCAAATTGGATATGCCACCGGTTTATTGTTTATTATACCACTGGCCGATATGCTTAAACGTAAACGGTTAATACTAATAGATTTTGCCCTGGTTATTACCTCGTTGTTAATAAGCGCGGCGGCACCATCGGTGCTGGTGTTAACCATAGCCGGTTTTTTACTGGGTGTATCTTCGGTAATACCGCAATTACTGATACCTATGGCTGCGCACCTGGCCAAACCGGCAGAACGCGGTAAAAAAATTGGCTTCGTGATGAGCGGCCTGTTGATAGGCATACTATTATCACGTACGCTAAGCGGTTTTATTGGCGAACATTTTGGCTGGCGAACAATGTACTATATAGCCACAGGATTAATGCTGGCCATGTGGTTAATGATATTTTTCTTTTTGCCCGAAGTTGAGCCCGACTACAAAGGCAATTATAAAAACCTGATGAAATCGCTCGTCCACCTAATTAAAACCCAGCCTAAACTCAGGATGGCTGCCTTTAGGGGCGCCTTATGCTTTGCCGGCTTCAGTGCTTTTTGGACAACGCTTGTGTTTTTACTAAAACAGCCCCAGTTTAACGCAGGCAGTACGGTTGCCGGCCTGTTTGGATTAGTGGGCGCGTTTGGCGCATTGGCTGCCGGTTTAATGGGCAGGCTAAGCGATAAAATGGACTCGTACAAGCTATCAGGATATACATTATTATTAGTACTCATTTCTTTTATCATCTTTTACTTCTCCAGCAGCAGCATTATTGGTTTGGTTATAGGGGTAATTGTACTGGATATGGGCGTGCAGGCTACGCACATTTCCAACCAATCTATCATATTTGGTTTGATACCCGAGGCCCGCAACAGGTTAAATACGGTATACATGGTGTCTTATTTTATAGGCGGCGCATCGGGTACATTTTTGGCCAGCCTTGTTTGGAAAAGGTATCAGTGGACCGGTGTATGCGCCATCGGCTTTACATTGGCCGCCATCGCGCTGGCTGCGCACTTCATCAGCTACAAAAAAAACGTTCGGAATTAAAGCAAGTGTTCGGTTATTGAATACTAATCGAACAGTGGTTTTGATGTTTTGAAACCCACTCTATCAAAAATTTGAATTTTTACTCAAAATAAAAACCACTCAAAAACAGCCATTTACATGTTATTGTAAAAATATTTTGAACCACCAATGACTTTTTTGATTTTTTGGCACGCTGTTGGAATACTACTCTGCAAACGTAGCTGTTATGGAAACTAAAAAAACAACGGTTAAGGAAAGCGAAAAGGAATGGGAAAACCCGGTGGAGCCAACAAAAACAACAGATGCACGCGATGAGGAGCAAATTTTAAGGCAATACAACGAAGCAAAACGCCGCAAAGGTAACCTTACCGAAAACCAGGAAGCTGAAGAAAAAGATTAAAACAAAGACATTTAAAACATACAAAAAACTAAAACTATGAAAAGCACTAAAAAATTATCGACCAACAAATTAGTAGCACGTTTTGACAATGAATTAAAATTGTTACTGATGAATGATCTGAAATCTATAAAAGCCAAAGCAAGCCGTTTAGCAACCGCAGCCTAACTAAAAACTTCCAACATACTTACYTATATATAAATATTTACCTATGAAAGCCTCTAAAACAAACCCAACTATCAGCGAATTAATTGCCCGCTTTGACGACGAGTTATTAAACATTTTATTGGAAGATCTTAGGAACTTCAAAGAACGAAATCAATTTGTGCACAACAACAAGAAGGTAGCAGCACCATCAACACGTAAAGCTGCCTGATCATCATATATCTACATCTACCTATTAAAGTACAACATCACACACCTATGAAAACGATAGAGCCCTGCTAAAACAGGGCTTTATTTTTTTGCAGCATATTTAATAATCAGGCTTGCTGTTTTGGCCGATGCGCCGGGTTGACCCATTCTTGCGTCAAGCGTATCATAATCTGCCAGCATCTGTTCCCGGCAGGTACCTTCGTTAGCAATAGCGCTGAGTTCGGCAGCTATTTTCAGTGCATTACAGTCTTCCTGGATAAGCTCCCTTACTATTCCCTTATCTACAATAAGGTTAACCAGCGATATAAATTTAATTTTAACCAGCATACGGGCTATCGCGATGGTTAATGCGTTGCCCTTATATACAACCACCTGTGGTATGTTGAACAAAGCAGTCTCTAAAGTTGCGGTTCCGGAGGCAACAATGGCGGCGTGCGCGTTGGTTAACAAATCGTAGGTGGCATTAAATATTACAGGAATATTGGTATCCTTCACAAACTGGCTGTAAAATTCAGGCTTAAATGATGGCGCGCCTGCTATAACAAACTGGCAATCTGCAAACTGCCCGGCAACGGCAATCATATCCGGCAATAAATAGTTTATTTCTTGTTTACGGCTGCCGGGCAACAGCGCTATTATTTTTTTGCCCGATATATTATTCTGCTTTAAGAATTCGGGGTTACGCTCAAACGCAATTATGGCATCCAAAAGCGGATTGCCTACATAATCAACGTCCATTCCCCAGCTTTTATAAAAATCAACCTCGAAAGGCAATATGCAAAACAGGTGGTCAACTATCCGTTTGATTTTTAACACCCGTTTTTGGTTCCAGGCCCAAACTTTGGGCGAGATGTAGTAATTAACCGGCAGACCGATAGTTTTAGCGTATTCTGCTATTTTCAAGTTAAAACCCGGAAAATCTATGAGCACCAAAACATCGGGTTGGTAAGCCGCAATATCATCTTTGCAGGCTTTCAGATTTTTCAGGATAGCCCGCAAATTAATCACAACCTCTACAAAACCCATAAAGGCCATATCGGCATAGTGCTTCACCAGGATTCCGCCTTCGGCCTGCATCAGGTCACCACCAAAAAAACGAAATTCAGCCGCCGGGTCAAGCTCTTTAATCGCCTTCATAAGGTTGGCCCCGTGCAAATCGCCCGAAGCTTCGCCGGCTACCAGGTAATACTTCATCTGATGGGTTGTAGTTTGAGTAAAAACACCGCTGCTGTAAATACGAAAGTTATCAATATCATTCCCGTACCTATATTATCTTTTCCCTCCTTAAAACAATACCTTATGATAAAAAGATTCAGCGCTATAGCAATCAGATATGGGATACCTGGCTTGTTAAATATCAAAAAGCTGCCCTTAAGCAGATACAAAAAGATGAACAGGCTAATACCCGGCAGTACAGAACCGTAAAGAAAGCCTGTTAATATGTTATTGTTTTTAAGCATGTATTTTGTTTAGCATAGCAATTTACACATTAAATTTCCAGGTATTTAAAAACGGAATAGCGTGATGCGCCGTCATATCAAACTGAATAGGCACTACCGATGCGTAATTATGCTCCAAAGCCCAAACATCGGTATCCTCGCCACCGTCGTTTAACTGAAAAACACCGGTGAGCCAGTAGTAGGGCCGTTTATGCGGATCAACCCTTTCATCAAACTCTTCGGCCCATTTGGCGTTAGCCTGGCGGCAAATCTTAATCCCTTTAATATCGTGCGTGTTCGGAAAGTTTACGTTGAGTAAAGTATTTGCCGGTAAACCATTGGCTAAAACCTGCAGGGCAAGTTCCTTAACATATTTAACGCAATGGCTAAAGTTAGCATCCAGGTTATAATCATCTAAAGAAAAGCCAATAGATGGAATACTTTCGATAGCGCCCTCAACCGCTGCCGACATGGTGCCAGAGTACAATACGTTAATGGAATTATTTAAGCCATGGTTAATGCCAGATACGCATAAATCGGGCTTAAGCCCCTTAAATACTTTATTCACAGCAAGCTTCACACAATCAACGGGCGTACCAGAGCAGCGGTACATTTCAATGCCTTCATAAATGTCAACCTTATCTAAACGCAGGGGTTTGCCTATTGTAATGGCATGCCCCATGCCCGATTGCGGGCTATCGGGCGCAACAACCACTACCCTGCCTATCTCGCTCATGGCTTCAATTAAAACTTTGATACCAGGAGCGGTTATGCCATCATCGTTAACAACAAGAATATTAGGTTTCGCTGTTTTCATTGTGCGAAATTAGTTATATTTGATTTATGCTCACTGCTGATAAGAAAAAGAAATACACCGTTGATGATTACTTGCTGCTTGAGGAAGGTGCACCTTTTCAGTTGATAAACTATGATTTGATTATGTCGCCATCGCCTATTCCATTCCATCAAGTAATTTCTGCAAGAATTATGCAAGCTCTTTTAAACTTTTTAGACAGCAGAAATAATAATGGCTTTTTAGTAAGTGCACCGATGGATGTAAAGTTTGACGAGGGGAACATTTTACAACCCGATATACTTTACATTGCAGAGGACAGAGTTGAGGATTTAATCAAAGATCGCATTGAAGGTGCTCCTGATCTCATTGTCGAAATACTTTCGCCTTCAAATGCGTATTATGATTTAAGGCAAAAGAAAGACATTTACGAAAAATACGGTGTAAAAGAATATATCATTGTTGATCCGATTGCGCAAAACGCTGATTTATATTCATTAATGAATGGAGCATATTATCTTCATCAACAAGCGCAAAAAAACGAGGTACTTACCTCAGTGATATTGCCTGGCTTTGCTATCGAACTTGCAAAGGTTTTCAAATAAAAAAGGCCCCGTTCCCGGAGCCTTTTTCCTTATTATAAACTGTTTATCCAATTCACCAGTTCATCGCGCGTTTTACCGGTTTTTTTCTGGAGTTTTCCTAACGTTTCGTCGTCCTTACCTTCTTCGTAAGTTAAATCATCGTCGGTAAGATCGCCGTAAGCTTGTTTTATTTTACCTTTCAACTCGTTCCAGCCGCCCTTAATTTGTAGTTTATCCATGATGTTTTTTATTTAGATGTATTTGTATAACATCCGGGAAATGATATGGTTTTTGAGGAAGAGGCAAGATATTAGAATTAAGACAAAGCGCACATGGCTGATTAAACATCAGTTATCGGCTAACGGGAAAAATTTTAACTCTTGATTCTTGCATCTTGACTCTATTCTTTCACAAACTGCTTCAGCACTTTTCGTTCAAAATCATGGGATGGCCAAATCTCTATTTTGTAATGATCTGTACCCTCATCCGCTTCCGGATCATTGTTGGCCAAATCGTACGAATAAACCCTGATGCGGTAGTAGCCCGGCGTTACGATGGCTTTTAGTTGAATTTTGCTATCCGGATAATCAAGCACTTCCAGTATTCCCGAGCTTATCCTTACGCCCGCCTCAACCACGTGATCGTATTTTTTAAAATCTTTTTCCCTGCTCGGGGCATCCAGTATATCAAGCTGGGCTTTTACATGGCCAAAACTTTCAATGCTGAGGCCAACTATATCCCTGTCTTTTGCAGTCGCCATCCTATCGTTATACGCCGATGATGTCCAAAAACCGGGATCGCCGGTTTCGCCGGTAAACGCCGAATCACAAAGATAAAACTGGTTCTCTTTGGTAAAAAAATCGAGCCGGTACCGTGCAGAAGGATTTGGGTGGCTTTTAAATGAAAACAGGGAAATTAAGACCGCAAAATAGGCAAATAATATTAAACGATAAAAATTTCGTTTATGCATACAGTTAGATATGTGCGGCAAGTTACAAAAAAAGAGGCAGGACCCTGGTTTGTCTTGCCTCTTGATTCTTAATTCTCTTTTACAACGCTCCGGCCTTAATTTCTTCAACCACAGCAGGGTCAAGCAAGGTAGAGGTATCGCCCAGGTTGGATGTTTCCCCCTCGGCGATTTTGCGCAAAATACGGCGCATAATTTTCCCCGACCTGGTTTTTGGCAACCCGGTTACAAACTGGATTTTATCCGGCTTGGCTATGGCGCCTATTATACGGGCTACGGTCATGGTGATATCCTTGCGCGCAAGTTCCGAATCGCCATGCTGGTTAGGGCATACCACAAAAGCGTAAACGCCCTGCCCCTTAATGTCATGCGGATAACCAACAACGGCCGACTCAACCACACTGCTGTGCATGTTGATGGCATTCTCTACTTCGGCAGTACCAATACGGTGGCCAGATACATTCAATACATCATCAACCCGGCCTGTAATACGGTAGTATCCATCTTCGTCACGTAAACAACCGTCGCCGGTAAAATACATATTCTCGTAGGTAGCAAAATAGGTAGTACGGCAGCGTTCATGGTCGCCATAGGTAGTGCGCAGCATACCCGGCCACGGAAATTTAATACAAAGGTTACCACTTACGCCGTTACCTTCTATCACTTTACCATTTTCATCAACCAAAACCGGTTGTACGCCGGGCAAAGGCAAAGTTGCATACCCCGGTTTAGTTGGGGTAACGTTACAAATTGGCGATATCATTAACCCGCCATTTTCTGTTTGCCACCAGGTATCGGCAATAGGGCATTTGCCGTGACCAATCTTTTCATCGTACCAATGCCATGCTTCTTCGTTTATCGGCTCGCCTACCGAACCCAATTTGGTTAACGAACTGAGGTCTTTACCTTTCAGAGGCTCTTCGCCAAAGCTCATTAACGAGCGGATAGCGGTTGGTGCGGTATATAATATATTTACTTTAAACTTATCTACAATCTCCCAAAAACGGCCGGCATCGGGGTAGGTTGGCACACCTTCAAACATCAATGTTGTTGCCCCTTGCGATAACGGACCATAAACAATGTACGAGTGCCCGGTTATCCAGCCTATATCAGCAGTACAAAAATAAACTTCGCCTTTGTTGTACTGAAATACGTTGGCAAAAGTATAACCTGTATAAACCATGTAGCCGCCTGTGGTATGCACCACACCTTTTGGCTTACCTGTTGAACCAGAGGTATATAAAATAAACAACATATCCTCGGCATCCATCACCTCGGCAGGGCAATCGGGGTTGCCCTGGGTTTCTACCTTTTTAACTTCATCTTCCCACCAAACATCACGGCCTTTTATCATGGATACCGGCGTGCGGCTGCGGGTTAACACTATTACTCTTTTAACCGACCGGCATTGCACCAATGCATCGTCAATAACGCTTTTTAATGGTATGGCTTTATTGCCGCGGAAACCACCATCGGCAGTAATAACAACATTACACTCGGCATCGTTTATCCTATCGGCAATTGACTGTGCCGAAAAACCGCCAAATACCACCGAGTGGATAGCGCCAATACGGGCACAGGCCAAAACGGCAATAGCCAGTTCGGGAATCATCGGCATGTAAATACAAATACGGTCGCCTTTTTTTGCGCCATTGTTTTTTAACACATTGGCAAACTGGCAAACTTTATCGTGCAGCTGGCGATAGGTTAATATCCGATGATCTTCCTGCGGATCATTAGGCTCCCAGATGATGGCAGCCTTATCGCCAATAGTGTCGAGGTGACGGTCGAGACAGTTTTCGGTTATATTAAGCTTGGCACCCTGGAACCATTTTATTTTAGGCTCTTTAAAGTTCCAATCCAGCACTTTATCCCACTTTTTTTGCCATAAAAAGTTTTCGGCTATACCAGTCCAAAATTCTTCGGGCTGCTCAATACTTTGCTGGTATACCTGCTTGTATTCGTCAAATGATGTAATCTTCATAGTGTTTATAATGGAGGGCCTAATTTAATAATTTATATATGATGTAAATATTAATTCTGTAACTTTTTAAAATTATTTAAAAAGTACTTTAATTTAGGTGCTAAGGACATTGTAAACAAGCACTATAC
>NZ_JBFUIJ010000089.1:0-8837 GCF_056401935.1 Mucilaginibacter sp. P4_D1 | reverse complement strand
GCGCACATTGGGGGATAGAAAATCAGTTGCACTGGCAACTGGATGTTGGTTTTGGCGAAGACTACAATACCACACGCAACAGGCAGGCCGCTCAAAACCTGGCAGTCGTCAGAAAAATAGCCTTAAATATTCTGAAAGCTGATAAAACCAGCAAGGCCAGCCTGAAGGCCAAACGAAAAATGGCTGGTTGGAACCATAAATTTCTGTTAACGCTTATCGCTAATAAAAATTTCTAATGCGTCAGCCCTGGGTCAGCGGCTACTGAAATTCGAACCACAGGATAAAGTTAATAAATTTAAGATTTACGCGGCCGATAAGGCCGAAGATTGGATAGATTATGAGCAATCGCGGTCGGTAGATGTGCCGCAGGATGGACAGCTCGGTACTATTACGGTATATAACGATCATCATTTTGATTTTGATGCCCCGGCGCTTTTACCGGCCAGGATTTGTAAAGCATCCACAGTTTAAAACAACATAACCGAGTTAAAATACACAGAATGATCAATTGTCCTTTAATTAAATAACCAACCATGAGCAAGAAAAGAACAATGCCCAACGAGCCAGACGAAATGCCGGTTACACCCGAAAGGCCCGAGATAAGGCAGCCAACTGATCCCGGTGAACCTGATGTGCCCGAAGAAGGCCCTGAAAATATCCCCAATGAACTGCCGCCGGATGAAACTGAACAGCCGGAGTTAAACCCGGATGAGTTTGAGAAATAGTTGGTCTTAAGACTACTTCTGCCGTCATTTGCCGTACCCAATGGCCCTGCTTGCTCCAATCAAAAACACAAAATAACATAACTTAAAACCCGAATTCTATAAAAAAGTACCGGGGCATATAGGTTAAATTTGTATCGGAATAAAATTAAAGCAATTTCTTATTATTCAAGCTGCTGCCGGCCATTGGCTTGGGTGGCCTTTATATTAAACTATCAAAATCATGAAAAAAACATTGTTATTGATCGCTTTTATCGCGACTGCCCTTACCCAACAACTTTTTGCCCAGGACGGCAAGGCTACGGCACTTACTCCATTGCTATCATCTTATTACGGCGTTAAAGATGCCTTAGTAAAATCAAACAGTGCAGATGCTGCTGCCAGCGCCGGCGAATTTTTAAAAACTATTAACGGGGTTGATGTAAAGTCGCTGCCCGCTACGGATGCTGCCGCGTTTAAGCCTTTGCAGGAAAAGCTGGCTTTTGATGCCCGGCACATATCCGAAAGTAAGGACATAGCCCATCAACGGGAGCATTTTGCTAATTTTTCGGCAAATTTCTTTAGGCTGACCAAGGCGGTAAAACTAACCGATAAGCCGGTTTACTATGCCTATTGCCCCATGAAAAAAAGCTACTGGCTATCGGCCGATGCCGCCATTAAAAACCCTTATTATGGCAGTATGATGCTTACCTGCGGCAAGGTTAGCGAAACCATTAGCCCTGCAACCAAATAATACATAAAATGCTTCCGGGTAACTCCAGAAGCTTATTTTATCATGAAAATATCCACCGTTCTTTTATTGAGTTTCTTTTTGTCTTTTTCGGCCTATGCACAGCATATGGCTATGAAAATGGACGAAAAGGAACCGCGCAAACCCTTTTACACCAAAGTGGGCAATCGTGAAATTTATCATTTATACATTGCCGATACTACAGTAAACTACACTGGCAAAACAAGGCCGGCTATGGTCATTAACGGAAGCATACCTGCCCCTGCATTGGAGTTCATCGAAGGCGATACCGCCGAAATATATGTGCATAACCAAATGATGATGGAGACATCGATCCACTGGCATGGGTTGATATTACCCAACCGCTATGATGGTGTTTCTTACCTTACCACCGCCCCAATTGAGGCAGGGCAAACGCATTTTTACAAGTTCCCGCTGGTACAGCACGGCACTTACTGGTACCACTCGCATACCATGACACAGCAGCAAAGCGGTATGTATGGCGCCTTTATTATCCACCCCAAACAGCCAGCCGGGCAAAAGGAGTACACCTTACTGCTGAGCGATTGGACCAATGAAAACCCCGAACAGGTAGAACGATCATTACATAACCAAACCGATTGGTACGGTATCCGTAAAGGCAGTACTCAAAACTATGCAGAAGCTGTAGCCGAAGGCCATTTTAAAACCAAGCTAACCAACGAATGGAAGAGAATGGTAGCCATGGACGTGAGCGATGTGTATTACGACCGTTTTTTTAGCAATGGGAAAGCAATAAACAACGCCCCGCAGTTTAAAAAAGGCGACCAGGTGAAACTGCACATTATTAACGGCAGTTCATCAACCTATTTTTGGCTAAAGTATGCCGGAGGCAAAATTACCGTTGCAGCTAACGATGGCGAGGATGTGCAACCGGTAGCTGTTGACCGGCTGATTATAGCCGTAGCCGAAACATACGATGTGATAGTTACCATCCCTAACGACGGCAGTTTTGAATTTTTGGCAACATCCGAAGACCGCACCCGGTCAACCTCATTATGGCTTGGTAGTGGCGCGCAGTTTAAAGCCAAGCCATTGCCCAGGCTCAAATATTTTGAAGGCATGAAGATGATGAACGACATGATGGGGGTGGATGGCAACATGAAAAAAATGGATGGCATGGTGATGACCAACCAGGTGATGGACATGAATACCGTAATGTATCCTGAAATTACCGGGGATGGATCAGCCGCAAAAGATACGGGTGCGACCGCTAAAGAAATGAATGATATGCCCGGTATGGATATGGCGGGCAGCACCGATATGGTTACCCTTAATTATGGGATGTTAAAGGCCATTAAACCCACTAATTTACCTGCCGGCCCGCTAAAGGTTTTACATTTTAACCTTACCGGTAACATGAACCGCTATGTTTGGACGATAAATAATAAAACGGTTTCCGAATCAGATAAAATACTGATCAAAAAAGGCGAAAATGTGCGCATTATCCTGTACAATAATACCATGATGCGCCACCCTATGCATTTGCACGGGCATTACTTTAGGGTACTAAACGGGCAGGGAGATTATTCGCCATTAAAAAATACGCTGGATATTATGCCGATGGAAACTGATACTATTGAGTTTGCGGCTACTGCAAGCGGCGATTGGTTTTTTCATTGCCATATCCTTTACCATATGATGAGCGGGATGGGTCGCATATTCGGCTATGAAAATTCGCCGCCAAACCCCGAACTGCCCAACCCGGCCAGTGCCCTGAAAAAAATATACGCCGATGACAGCCGCTTTTTCCCGGCTGCAAAAATTGGCCTGGAAAGCAATGGCAGCGACGGTACAGTTAGCATTGCCAATACCCGGTGGAAATTATCAACCCTATGGCACCTGGGTGTAAACAGCAAAAAAGGGTATGAAAGCGAAACTATGGCAGGCCGTTATTTTGGGCAAATGCAATGGCTGTACGCGTATGGAGGGTTTGATTACCATTACAAAAAATCAACCGACCAGGAAAAAAACCTGTTTGGCCAGCAAAGCAATAAAAACAACCGCCATACCGTAGTTGCAGGGGTATCGTATATATTACCCATGCTGTTTGTGGCCGACGCCCGTGTGGATGGGAATGGCAAATTCAGGTTTCAATTGGGGAGGGAAGATATCCCTTTAACCAGCCGGTTAAGGTTTACGCTCATGGGGAATACTGATAGAGAATATGCTGTAGGCATGCGCTATATTTTTACCAAATATTTCTCTTTATCATCACATTACGATAGCGATATGGGCCTGGGTGGCGGCTTAACCTTAACTTATTAGGTGATGGTTGTTAGTTGTTTATGTGACGGCGGTCATTCCCTGGTTGGTTTGTAATTAGCAGCTTTGTTTGTTGTTCAGTTGAACGGTAAAACTTTAAAGCTAAAGATGATGTATTACGGAGTTTTTGGAGAACTGCACCTGTTATGAAGATGAACAAAATGCATGAAGGTATGGACCATCAACAAATGCATCATAGTCATGATCAGCACATGGGAATGTCAGAACATGACCACCATGCTATGATGATTGCCGATTTTAAAAAACGGTTTTACGTGGTATTGGCGCTTACGATCCCTATCATGTTGTTATCAACCATGATCCAGCATTTTATGGGGGTTAGTTGGCAGTTCAAGGGTTCGTCGTACATTTTGTTTGCTTTATCATCGGTGGTGTTTGTATATGGGGGCTGGCCTTTTTTAACCGGTTTGGTAAGCGAGGCAAAAGCCAGAAATCCGGGGATGATGTTCCTGATAGGTTTTGCTATTACAGTGGCTTATAGTTATAGCGTGGCCATCGTTTTCGGTCTCAACGGGATGGATTTCTTTTGGGAGTTGGCTACCCTTATCCTCATTATGCTTTTAGGGCATTGGATAGAAATGCGATCGGTAATGGGCGCATCAAATGAGCTGGAGTTGCTGGTTAAGCTCATGCCGGCAGATGCGCACATGGTAATGCCCGGCATGGTGCACGATGTAAAAACAGGTACGTTAAAAGCCAATGATATTATCCTGGTAAAGCCCGGAGAGAAAGTTGCGGCAGATGGTATTATACTGGAGGGTGATAGCTACCTCAATGAATCGATGCTCACAGGCGAATCGCGGCCGGTGCAAAAAGTAAAAGGCGATAAGGTAATAGCCGGCTCCATCAATGGCAACGGTTCGTTTAAAGTAACAGTTTCACACGCCGCCAAAGATTCCTATTTATCGCAGGTAGTTAAGCTGGTTGACGATGCACAAAAGTCAAAATCGCAAACGCAGTTACTGGCCGATACCGCTGCAAAATGGTTGACAATTATAGCCCTGGTTACAGGTATCGGTACGTTTATGTATTGGTTTTTAACCGGGCAAACCATCGCTTTTGCCATGGAACGGATGGTAACCGTTATTGTTATTTGTTGCCCGCACGCTTTGGGGCTGGCTGTTCCGCTGGTGGTAGCCAAATCAACGGCATTATCGGCCAAACATGGGCTGCTCATTAAAAATCGCACCGCTTTTGAAAATGCCCGTAAAATTACCACCGTGGTATTTGACAAAACAGGCACGCTTACGGTGGGCAAATTTGAAGTATCCAAAGTTGTTTCGTTTAATAAGGAAATCAAACAGGACAACCTTATCCGCCTGGCCTCTGCCTTAGAACAAAACTCAGAGCACCCCATAGCCACCGGCATCCTGCAAAAAGTGAAAGACTTAAAAATTACCATTCCGCAGGCGCAAAACTTTAAGGCCATAACCGGCCAGGGTGTCGGGGCAACAGTAGATGGTAAAAAGATATTGGTGGTTAGCCCGGGTTATTTAAAAGAAAATAAGCTGGCCGTTCCCGGTGTATATAATGCCAACGATACCGAAACAGTGGTATTTGTAATAATTGACCAGCAATTGGCCGGATACATCGCCCTTTCGGACGAGATCCGCCCCGAATCGGCAGATGCAATTAAAACGTTGAGGCAGGAAAACATCAGGTCTATTTTGCTAACCGGCGATAACAATAAAGTGGCGGCAAGTGTAAGCAAAACTTTAGGGATGGATAGTTTTATTGCCGAAGTATTGCCTCATCAAAAATTGGGTAAGATTAAAGACCTGCAAAGCAAGGGCGAATTTGTGGCCATGACCGGCGACGGTGTTAATGATGCCCCCGCGCTGGCCCAGGCAGATATTGGCATTGCAGTAGGCTCGGGTAGCGACATAGCGGCCGAAACTGCCGGTATTGTACTGGTGAACAGCAACCCGAAAGATATTGTAAGCCTGATACTGTTTGGCAAGGCAACCTATCGTAAAATGATCCAGAATTTGATTTGGGCAACCGGGTATAACATTGTGGCGTTGCCCCTGGCTGCGGGCGTGTTATATAACCAGGGCATTCTTTTAAGCCCGGCATTAGGTGCGGTTTTAATGACTGTAAGTACCGTTGTTGTAGCTATAAATGCAGGTATGCTGAAAGTAAAAGAATAACGTACCCTGAACCGGGCTCCATCAAAAAGCAAAATATTAACCAATATAAACCACCAGGAAAATGAAAAGAATGATGATTGCCCTTATGGCTGTTACCTTAAGTTGTAGCGCTATGGCACAAACCAAAACAACCGACACTACCATGCACAAGATGTCGCATAAAATGTCGCACAAATCAATGCATAAGATGTCGCATATGTCGATGGATAAAATGCACGATTGTGTAATGATGAAAGACGGTAAAATGATGGCTATGATGAATGGCAAAACCATGCCCATGACCCAAGCTAAAACCATGACAAACGGTACCGTTGTTGAGGCCGACGGAACCTGTAAAATGAAAGGCGGCAAAACAATGAAATTAAAAGAAGGCCAATGTGTAATGATGAACGGCGAGATGCCAAAAATGCCAATGAAAAAAGATACTACGGGGCATAAAATGTAGGTGAATTTTTTAAAAAAAAGGCTTATCGTCATTGGTAAGCCGTTTTTTTTTGTGCGATGTGTATTGCCTCAAACCTGATCCGGGCGTTCCCCACGCTGGTGTAAATAGCCGTCAGGCTTTTGTTCCCTTTGGTCATCACTAACCGTTACGTAACAGCAAGTTGGCGGCCTGATAAACAGATGCTATCTGTACCAAAAGCACCGCCGCCCTAAAATATTAATCGGTGTGGTTACTACCGACTTAAAAACGGACAGAGGCGGATATAAGTTGGATAACTATATAGTCGAAATGTTTTTATAGCTATGCCACACGTTTATTTAATTTATCAATTGCTGCCCTAAAAAATTTCGCCCTATATTTATGCCAAATAAATCATGAGAAATATTATGAACAGACCTTTTCAATTTAAAGCAGCATTTGTTTTTGCATTTGCCTTATTTTTAAGCAGCCTGGCCTTTGCACAGGAAAAACCGGCCAGTCCGCACGATAGTACAAGCGCTACAGTTGCAGGCTCATTGATTAAAATCAAATACGGAAGTCCGTATGTAAAAGGCCGCAAAATATTAGGCGAATTGGTGCCGTTTGATAAAGTATGGCGTGCAGGTGCCGATTCGGCAACCAGTTTTACAACCAGCAAAGCAATAAAGGTTGAAGGTAAAGCACTTCCGGCCGGTAGGTACGCCTTTTTTGTAATTCCATCTGCAAGTGGCACATGGACTATTATTTTTGATAAAAACCCTAAGCAATGGGGAGCTTACACTTATAAACCAGAAAACGACCAGCTGCGTGTAACAGTTAAAGGCAAAACCGCGCCAAAAGCCGAAAGCCTTACCTATACCATTACACCAAAAGGTTTCAACCTGAAATGGGATACCTTTGTTGTGCCGGTGGCCATTAAATAAGTATTTATTTAATCCGTATAAAAGAAGAGCTCCTGTAAAGGAGCTTTTTTTGTATACGGCAATCAGAAAAAAAGCT
Organism: Mucilaginibacter sp. P4_D1; assembly: GCF_056401935.1. NCBI lineage: Bacteria > Pseudomonadati > Bacteroidota > Sphingobacteriia > Sphingobacteriales > Sphingobacteriaceae > Mucilaginibacter > Mucilaginibacter sp. P4_D1. The sequence goes on along the minus strand of NZ_JBFUIJ010000089.1, from coordinate 1,487 downwards.
TCTTAAAGGTAAAGCTTTGTTATATTGCCTTGGTTAACATCTATAGTATACAATGCGTACCTACCTCAGCAAAAATCCATTCCTTAAAAGAATAATAGCCATATTGTTGTTAGCCATGGCCATTTTTTTGTTGATGCTGTTTGCCGGTTATCCCGCACTGGTCGAGCGTTATTATTCGCAAGGGTTTTATAAACTTATTAGCTGGGTTTTTCACCCGGTTTTTAATTTATTCCCTTTTAGCGTAGGCGATTTGCTTTACGCCGCAATTATTTTGGCTATAGTTGTAGCTATCATCAGAATGGTAAAGCTGCTGGTTAAAAAGCAGTTCAAAAAAATTGGAATGCAATTGTTGAGCTGGGTAATAAGCATCCAGATAGTGGTTGTAGCTTTTTATTTGTTTTGGGGGATGAATTATTTCAGGCCATCGGCCGCTGTACGCCTTAATTTAAGAGATACTACATTCACTACTGCCGATTTAAAGGCCGTAACCAAATTACTGATAGATAGCGCCAACGCCTGCCGAGCCAGGGTAACCGCTGCCGACCTGGCCCAAAGCAACAGTGCTATTTACCAAACGGCTGCAAACGCGGTAAAAGCGCTCTCGGCCGACTCGGCCAATTTTCGCGCTTTTCAGCCTGGCGTAAAGCCCTCTATGATTACATTCTTATTGAATTATATAGGAACGTCGGGTTACTATAATCCATTTACGTCCGAAGCGCAGATTAATTATGCCATGCCCGTGTTTAACAGGCCATTTGTAGCTTGCCATGAAATGTCGCACCAGATAGGTTACGGGGCCGAGGACGAGGCTGATTTTGCCGGGTTTATTATCGCCATAAAATCAAAGGACCGCTTGCTGCGTTACTCGGGCTATCACCTGGCGGTTGACGAGTTTATGCATACCCTGCGCCGGCGCGATACCGTGGCCCATAAGGAATTAAAGGCGATGATATCGAAACAAGTACACCAGGATTTTGTAGCCGAACGCGCCTACTGGATGGCCTATGAAAACCAGCTTAGCTGGATAAGCAGTATCTTTTATGATAATTTTTTGAAAGCCAACAACCAACCCCGCGGCCTGGCAACATACAACCGCATGGTGTTACTGGTAATGGCCAAGTATAATGTTCATTAGCGATTGGTCATTTACGCTGCGCTTGTCATTGGTCATTTCGCTTCGCTGTCATTGGTAGATTTATCAAAAAAATTAAAACAGTTGTTAGCCAATCAAACTAATGACGGATCAGTCGGAAAAGTTGGGGGGGCGATCCTCAGGCATATATTTTGGCAAGCCTGAATAGGAAGAAAGTAGTATCTCTTACTCCTCTTAAAGTAGCTCTAAAAGCTTTTGCCTTAGCATTAAATGATTCGGCTGAAGCATTTGTACTTCTGTTGTCGAAGAAGTTTAAGATAGACTCATAATGTGTTTGTACAGATTTAGATACGGTTTTAAAAGACTCAATTCCTGCATCTTCTACATCATTATA
>NZ_JBFUIJ010000088.1:0-9427 GCF_056401935.1 Mucilaginibacter sp. P4_D1 | reverse complement strand
GATCATAGTGTTTGAAAACAGGTTGTCTGATTGCCATATCTCATATATCTATACTTTAAATATATGAAAATCAGATTGTTAAAACAAATAAAACCATAGATAACTAATTGATTTTATAGCAATAAACCATTAATAATAAAAAAGAGGCTGATCATGATTTATGATACAGCCTCTTTGTTGTGTTCGACAGGGCAAAATTTTCCCAATTCGATGCAGTTAGTAGTTCATTAAGAACTATTTGTGCTGCTTAAAGTACAAAAGCATGCTGCCTTGAAGCAGGGTTATTACAGTTTTTTATCTGATAAAGACGTGGTTTTTAATAAATCACGTCAAAATCTGCAAAAGTCATCAACATAACCAACAAATACTCAAAATATTTTAATCGTAGGGCACTATTGGTATTATTATTGCGTTAAATGAACATATTGATATACAGGCAAATAATGTGTTTAAATGACAATTATTTATTTATCAATATCGCAGTTAAACTGTTATTATATTATTAAATTGTTAATAGTTGACTTTTTTACTTAAAATATTTGCAAAATAAAAGATGTGTTGTATATTTGCAGTGTAGTATTTGTAAGGCGCTGAACGGCAGCACCAGAAGGTTCGAGACCTCCCTTACAGCTCTTCTCATAATTTAGGTTTATAATTGGTTAGAACGCGCCCCTGCCCATCAGAGGGCGCTTCTTGTTTCTAATGGTTTTTAATTATAAATCCGCATCTTCTTGATTGCTTTTGGAATAATCTTTAAATTTGGTAACATGACTGTACAATATATTTCTGACAAAAAAGGACAAGTTACCGCTGTTCAGGTCCCTATCAAAGAATGGGAGATGATAAAAAGCAAATATCCTGACGTGGATAATATAGATAATCAAATACCTCAATGGCATAAGGATTTGATAGATGCCCGACTTGAGTCCTTGAAAAATAATCCCAATGATATTCATCCAATTGAAACCTTGTTTGACGAGTTGGATAAATAAAAATGAAATATAGTTTATCGTATTTCGGTATTGTAAAGGCAGATCTGATTTAAGCAAGAGAAGGGTATAAAAATCAGAAAGCTGGCTTGGAAAAAGAATTTGAACGGGAAGTAAAACAAAGTATAAGCAGACTGCAAAAAAATCCCCTTTGATACGAAATTAAGTATCAGAACATAAGGACAGCTTTTACCGACGTGTTTCCTTTCGCAATACATTTCATGGTTGATCAACCGGCAAGAAAAGTTGTCATTATTGCAATCGTTCGTCAAACCCGTAACCCTTCTCTCGGAATAGATAGAAGTAGGAACGGCTGATTTTATACTCCAACCAAGTTTGCCCTTATAGCCAAACAAAACACAGCCTCTTTTTGTAATACTATGAAATTTCTTAGCTTATGAAAAATCCGGTCTACGCAGATTTAAAGCACGCCGACGGCAGTTCACGAAACATTATCATCGAACCGGTATTGGAACATGATCTTGCCGATACGGGTGTATATAAAATTTATAAAACTTCGGTCGACAATGAGTCAATGCTGTTTACGGAAGAAATGGAGATTGATGGCGATGGCCCCACTTTAGCCGATGAGGATAATCCGGATTATTTAGGCGTAATCTATTTTCCACAGTCGGGTCCGTGGCACTACGAAGGTGATTTGCTCAGCAACGGCGAGCAGCAGCAAATTATATCTATATTACAACAGAAAGCATAGTACTTTAATATATAGTCGAAAGCCCTAAATTTCAAGTCAAAAGAACTAAATCCGGCTTAAGACTCACGGCTTAAGACTTCCGACTTAATTGGTCCCTTTTACTTTCATCTGAAACGTATACACCGCCTTTGACGCAGTTATAAATAATACATCCCGGTTTTTACCGCTGAAACAAATGTTGGCCGTCCAGGGTTCATCAATATCAATGTGGCCAATTTTTTCGCCTTTTGCATTAAAAATGGTAACGCCTTTGCCGGTAAGGTATATGTCGCCCAGTTCGTCAATCGTCATCCCGTCTGATCCCTGCGAGGTAAAAAGCATTTTATCGCTTAATGAGCCGTCTTTATTGATATCATAGCGATAGGTTTTGTTATCGCCTATATCGGCTACAAAAAGATGTTTGCCATCGGCAGTGCCTACTATACCATTCGGCTGCTTAAATTTATCGTCAACCATAACCGCTTCGTGTTTGCCTTTGGCCAGGTAATAAAGCTTTTGGCCGTCAAGTTGGGGCTTTTTGTGTGTCCAATAGTCGCGTTGATAATAGGGGTCGGTAATATACAGCCCGCCATCGGGCCTTACCCAAACGTCATTTGGTCCGTTAAATATTTGCCCTTTATAGCCGGTAAGCAATACTTCTATTTTTCCTTTGGGGCTGATAGACCAAAGTTCATTTTTGCCATCGGCACAGCTGATCAGGTTACCTTTGCTGTCAAAATCCATCCCGTTACTGCGGCCGGCGCTATCCATAAAAACAGATAGTTTGCCATCTGTGCTATACTTCCAGATCTTGTTGTTGGGCTGATCTGTAAAAAATACATTACCTTTTTTGTCAACCGCCGGTCCCTCGGTAAACGAGAATTGTTTGGCAATTAACACAGCTTTGGTGCCGGCGTTGTAAAGGTTGGTGGTATCCTGCGCAAATGCGCTATAGGATAATGTTAATAAGCACGAAATTAACAACGGTAGTTTTTTCACGATATCAGATAATTGGTTTGCTAATGTATGTTGTTTTTGAGTTAGAAAAAAGGTTTTCGTTGTAGAGACGCAATATTTTGCGTCTCCGATATTCAAATCAATCATGCAAATTGAGTTCTGCAAATTTCCTCATCTGGCAGGAGACGCAAAATATTGCGTCTCTACGGTCTTACAAAACCATTAAAAACGCTATTTTTGCACCTTTATTAAAAATACCGTTCAAAACATGAGTATTGCACTATCCGAGCAGGAAATTATCCGCCGCGAATCTTTACAAAAATTAAGGGAACTGGGCATAAACCCGTACCCCGCCGAAGCATTTGATGTTAACGCCTGGGCACAGGATATTACCGATAATTTTGCAATAAAACCCGAGGCCTACCAAAATGTAGTTATTGCAGGCCGTATCATGACCCGTCGTATTATGGGCAACGCATCGTTTGCCGAGATCCAGGATTCAACCGGCCGTATCCAGGTATACCTGAAACGCGATGATATTTGCCCCGATGAGGATAAAACTTTATACAACACCGTATTTAAAAAACTGCTTGACATAGGCGATTACATAGGCATTAAAGGCTATGTGTTTTTAACGCAAACAGGCGAGATTTCGGTCCACGTTCGCGAATTGATTGTGCTTTCCAAATCGCTTAAACCGCTACCGGTTGTTAAGCGGGAGGACGACGGAACCATTCATGATGGCTTTACAGACCCTGAGTTGCGTTACCGCCAGCGTTATGTTGATTTAACGGTTAATCCGGCCTACAAACAAATATTCATCAACCGGTCCAAAGTAATCAGCAGCATGCGTAATTATTTTAACGCGCAGGGGTGGATGGAGGTTGAAACTCCCATACTGCAGCCGGTGCATGGCGGTGCAGCGGCTCGTCCGTTTGCTACACATCATAATACGCTGGATATGCCATTGTTTTTGCGCATAGCCAATGAGCTTTACCTGAAACGCCTTATTGTTGCTGGTTTTGATGGTGTATATGAGTTTGGTAAAATGTTCCGTAACGAGGGTATGGACCGTACCCATAACCCGGAATTTACTGCCATGGAAATTTATGTAGCCTATAAAGACTATATATGGATGATGGCCATGGTTGAAGAATGTTTAGAAACCGTTGCCAAAGCTGTTCATGGTATTCCCGTGGTGCAGGTGGGCAGCAACGAAATCAACTTTGCCGGTCCGTACGAAAAATTATCCATGTACGATTCTATCCTGAAATATACAGGGATAGATGTATCGGCTATGGATGAAGCCGCTTTGCGCGCTACCTGTGCCGAACTGAAAATAGAAGTTAACCCAACTATGGGCAAAGGCAAGCTGATTGACGAGATCTTCAGCGCCAAGGTTGAGCATAACTTGATCCAGCCAACTTACATTACCGATTACCCAATCGAAATGACCCCGCTTGCCAAAAAACATCGTACCAAAGATGGCCTGGTAGAGCGTTTTGAGCTGTTTGTAAATGGTAAAGAAATAGCCAACGCCTACTCGGAGTTAAATGACCCGATTGACCAGCGCGAGCGCTTAGAGGAGCAGTTGATACTTGCGGGCAGGGGCGATGATGAAGCCATGGCCATGGACGACGACTTTTTACGCGCCCTGGAATACGGTATGCCGCCAACATCGGGCCTTGGTATTGGTATCGACAGGTTGGTGATGCTGATGACCAACCAGAGCACCATCCAGGAAGTATTGTTCTTCCCGCAGATGCGCCCCGAGAAAAAAGCCAAAGTTGTTACAGCCGAAGATTTTATAAACATTGGCGTACCTGTCGAGTGGGTGCCCGTGTTAAATAAAATGGGTTTTAACACCGTAGAAGAACTAAAAGCCGGCAACCCCAACAAAGTATTTAACGACCTTGGCGGTATGCGTAAAAAATTAAAACTGGACATTACCATGCCCACAAAAGAAGTGGTGATGGCCTGGTTTGAATAATATACAAGAAAACTAACGTTACCTTTACCACGATCGCGAAGTGCCTTATTCAAAGGAAATTCGCGGTCGTTTTTTTATCAGTTAACGGTGCCTTTTGTACCCGCTGCTGCGTGCCCGTTTTCTTCCATCTTGATTCTTGACTCTTAATTCTTGACTCTCCTCCCCGATTGTCGTCAAAAGTTTTACATTTGCTTTGTTAAAATAAGAACTATCCATGGTTAAATTCAACCGGTTTACACTGGATAATGGCCTCCGGGTTATTGTTCATGAAGATAATACCACGCCTATGGCAGTGCTCAACATTCTGTATGATGTTGGTGCACGCGACGAAGATCCCGAGCAAACCGGCTTTGCTCATTTGTTTGAACACCTGATGTTCGGCGGATCTGTAAATATTCCCAGCTACGATGAGCCACTGCAAAGGGTAGGGGGCGAAAACAATGCTTTTACCAGTAACGATATCACAAACTATTACATCACCCTGCCATCGGCCAATATCGAAACAGCATTTTGGCTGGAGAGCGACCGCATGTTAAACCTCGCTTTTAGCGAGAAAAGCCTTGAGGTGCAGCGCAACGTGGTAATAGAGGAGTTTAAGCAGCGTTACCTTAACCAGCCTTACGGCGATGTTTGGCTAAAGCTGCGCCCGTTGGTTTATAAACAGCACGCGTACCGTTGGGCTACCATTGGTAAAACCATCAAGCACATCGAGGATGCCAAAATTGAGGATGTGAAAGCATTCTTTAAAAAACATTATAACCCGCAAAATGCCATTATGGTAGTTGGGGGCAATATCACAACCGAAGAGGTGAAAAAACTCTCCGAAAAATGGTTTGGCCCAATCCCCGCCGGCGATAAATACACACGCAACCTGCCGCAGGAGCCCGAACAGCATGACGAACGCCGCGAAACGGTTACCGCCAAAGTACCGTTGAACGATGTGTACATCGCCTTCCAGATGGGAGCAAGGCTGGATGATGATTATTACCCGGTGGAACTACTGAGCGATATCCTTTCGCGTGGGCACTCCTCACGTTTGTACCGCAGTTTGGTGCAGGATAAGCAAATTTTTAGCGAGGTACATGCCTATATTACCGGCAGCCTGGATAAAGGTATGTTTGTGTTAGAGGGAAAACCCCTGGAAAACGTTAGCATTGAGCAGGCCGAAGCCGCGTTTTGGGATGAGTTGGAAAAAGTAAAAGCCACCGATATCCCGGCTGATGAATTAACCAAGGTGCAAAACAAAACCGAATCGACCATGGTGTTTTCTGAAATGTCGCTGTTGGATAAAGCCATGAACCTGGCCTCGTTTGAGTTGCTGGGCGATGCCGACCTGCTGAACCAGGAAACCGCCAAATACCTGGCAGTAACCCCTGCGCAGATCAAAGAAGCTGCCAACAAGATATTCAGGAAAGATAATTCATCAACGCTGATATACCTGGCCGAGAAAGCAGAAGTTTCTGAATCAGAAGTTTTCACGGCGAGTTTATCTTGATGGAGTTCAAGAAAGCTACGCTGTTTTCAGAATTAGAGAATTAACAGAATTGGAGTTTGTCTGAACCTGAATTCGTCGAATTAAGGAATTTTTTGAATTTATTTCTTCTTAATTCCGGCCATTCTTTAATTCGACGAATTCAGGTTCAGAAAAGAACCAATGACTAATGACACCGACCAATGACCACAATAGATAGAACATTAGCCCCCGATTTTAAGGCTATCGATAATATAAACCTGATACGCCCCGCGCATAAAAAGCTCGATAACGGCTGTAATATATTTTGCTTTAACTCCGGCGACCAGGAATTGGTACGTATAGAATGGATTTTTGGCAACCTGCGTTTTAACCCGGCGCTGCCGCTGTTAAACATGGCCGTAAATACCATGCTTACCGAAGGTACCAGCACGCTAACAGCGGCCCAGATTGCCGATAAGGTTGATTTTTACGGTGCCTTTTTGCAGGTTGAATACGGGTACGAAAACTCGCAGGTTGTATTGTACAGCCTTAACAAGCACCTGCACCATACCTTGCCCGTTATTGTTGATATTTTAACCAACTCAACCTTCCCCGAGAAGGAATTGGAAACCTTTAAACGCAACCAGCAGCAAAAACTACAGGTTAGCCTGCAAAAAAATGATGTTGTTGGCCGCCGCAATTTTAACAAGGCCGTTTATGGCGATACCATATACGGGGTGGGTGCAAGCTTTGATAATTATAAAGCCCTACAGCGCGATGAATTGGCTGCGCATTATAAAGAGCAATACCAGCCATCAAATTGCACCATTATTATTTCAGGTAAAATTGAACCGGAAACTTTAACGCTTATTACGGATACCTTTGATAAAGGCTGGGTTAACGGCGATAAACCCGCCGATACTACCCAACCGGAAATTGTACCGGCTACAGAGTTGTTTTACTTTACTGAAAAGCCCGAAGCCTTGCAATCAGCTATTAGGATAGGTACACCAATGATTAACCGCAACCATCCGGATTTTCAGCAATTGCAGGTATTGAATACGGTTTTGGGTGGCTATTTCGGGTCGAGGTTGATGGCCAACATCCGCGAGGATAAAGGTTACACGTATGGTATTGGCTCGGGCTTGGGCTCATTTAAGCAAGGCGGATCATTCTTTGTAGCCACCGAGGTTGGTGCAGATGTTTGCAAACCAGCCCTTGCCGAAATTGAAAAGGAAATCAATATCCTGAAAACCGAACTGATCCCCGACGAGGAGCTTTCATTGGTACGCAACTACATGTTAGGTTCGCTGTTAGGCAGCCTGGAGAATGTGTTTTCGCATGCCGATAAATTCAAGAGCATCTATTTTGCCGGTTTGGACTATGATTATTACGATAGGTATGCCGCCACCGTAAAAAGTGTCGACTCGGCAAGGTTATTGGAATTAGCCAATAAATATTTCCACTTTGATCGTTTCTATAAAGTGATAGTGGGCAAGTATTAATTTTTGATTTGGGATTTCGGATGTTCGATTTCGGATTTCGGTCTTTAATTCCGAAATCGAACATCCGAAATTCGAAATTTCCCCAAATATCACAGAAAGGCAATTTTTAAATAATTCCGAAATCTCAATTCCGAAATCCGAAATAAAAAGTTAGCTTTGCCCGGCAAATAATAACTCCAAAATAATTATTTGCTATGCAGTTAGACCCATCTAAATTTGTTGCCGAAGGATTAACTTACGACGACGTTTTACTACTCCCCGCTTATTCAGAAGTATTACCGCGCGATGTTAACACCAGCAGCTGGTTAACAAAAAACATCCGTTTAAACATTCCCATTATTTCGGCAGCTATGGATACTGTTACCGAATCTGGCCTGGCTATTGCCATTGCCCAGGCGGGTGGTATAGGTATGCTGCATAAAAATATGACCATACAGGCCCAGGCCGATGAAGTTCGTAAAGTTAAACGATCTGAAAGCGGCATGATCCAGGATCCTGTTACTTTGCTGGAAGATGCCCTGCTTGCAGATGCATTCCAGATCATGAAGGAGTTTAGCATCGGTGGTATCCCGGTAATTGATGCCGATCATCGCCTTAAAGGTATTATCACCAACCGCGATCTGCGTTTCCAAAAAGATATGAGCGTTCCCGTTAGCTCGGTAATGACCAAAATCAACCTGATCACGGCTCCCGAAGGCACTACACTTACCGAAGCTGCAGCGATACTGCAAAGCAATAAAATTGAAAAGTTACCGGTTGTAAATACCAATGGTAAGCTGGTAGGCTTAATTACATACAAAGACATTCAGAAGGTTAAAAACTTCCCCAATGCCTGTAAAGACGAGTTTGGTCGCCTGCGTGTAGGCGCCGCCGTAGGCGTTGCTGCCGACAATATCGACCGCGTAACCGCCCTGGTAAATGCCGGTGTTGATGTGGTTACTGTTGATACAGCCCACGGCCACAGCAAAGGGGTTATTGATATGGTGAAAGCTATTAAAGCTTTGCATCCAAACCTGCAGGTTATTGCCGGTAACATTGCCACAGGCGATGCGGCTATTGCCCTTGCAGATGCTGGCGCCGATGCCGTTAAAGTAGGTATTGGTCCGGGTTCAATTTGTACTACCCGTATTATTGCAGGTGTGGGTGTACCACAGCTATACGCCGTTTACGAGTGTGCTAAAGCATTAGAAGGCCGTGGCATCCCGGTTATTGCCGATGGTGGTATCAAACAAACCGGCGACATTGTAAAGGCTATTGCAGCCGGTGCAAGCTCTATCATGGCAGGCTCACTGTTTGCAGGTGTGGAAGAATCACCGGGCGAAACTATTATATATGAAGGCCGTAAGTTTAAATCGTACCGCGGTATGGGTTCGGTTGAGGCCATGGCAAAAGGATCGAAGGACCGTTATTTCCAGGACGAAACCGATGTGGTAACTAAACTGGTACCTGAAGGCATTGTAGGCCGTGTGCCATTTAAAGGCAACATGGGCGAAGTAATATTCCAGTACATTGGCGGTTTACGCGCCGGCATGCACTACTGTGGTGCCGCCAATATAGAAGATCTGCAACGCGCCAAATTTGTACGCATAACCGCAGCCGGCATGCGCGAAAGCCACCCGCACGATATTACCATTACTAAGGAGGCTCCTAATTACACAAGCAGGTAAGCAATTATTGAATTATTGAATGACTGAATTATTGAATTTTATTCACAGTCATTCAATAATTAAAAAACTAAAGAAGCCCCTAATTACACAAGCAGGTAAGCAATTATTGAATTATTGAATGACTGAATTATTGAATTTTATTCACAGTCATTCAATAATTAAAAAACTAAAG
>NZ_JBFUIJ010000087.1:0-9525 GCF_056401935.1 Mucilaginibacter sp. P4_D1 | reverse complement strand
TATAATGATGTAGAAGATGCAGGAATTGAGTCTTTTAAAACCGTATCTAAATCTGTACAAACACATTATGAGTCTATCTTAAACTTCTTCGACAACAGAAGTACAAATGCTTCAGCCGAATCATTTAATGCTAAGGCAAAAGCTTTTAGAGCTACTTTAAGAGGAGTAAGAGATACTACTTTCTTCCTATTCAGGCTTGCCAAAATATATGCCTGAGGATCGCCCCCCCAACTTTTCCGACTGATCCCTTAAAATACGCCATAGATAGCATACTGATACATGAATTGATATGGATATTTTGTTTTAAGCTCTATTAGTTAATCTGGTAAAAAAGGGGATTTTGACTAATCGCGGGAAGGTTGCAAAAAGTGCCCGGCGGGAAAAAAAAGCAGGCCTTTAGAAATCAATCTAAAAGCCTGTTGTTCAATCAGGTGGAGAATATCGGATTATTAAGAGCCGTTATTGCATTACTCAAACTGCGTTTTTGAGGCTCTGAGAGCGGTTTTTTAACTTTCATTTTGCAGTTTTTTAGTGTTTTTGGCAGAGTTTTGACAGAGTTTTTTTGCGTAAAAGCATATTAAAATCATTGCTTAAACTATCAGAATCGCTTTTTTGAACTCGTTCCAAAAATTTCATTTTAATAAAAATAATGATTTTGCCCGATTTTTCAAAGTAATCCCTACTGAAACAGCTTACTTTTTGATTAAATAAATTCAGTTGTCCAATTGGAGGTTCTGTTGGCCTTCCAGATCATTCCGTGGATATTACGAGCTATCGATCACCACGTTCCGGGATAGCGAACCGATAGTTCTGCACCACTTTGGCCATATCAACTCATTGATTACTAATTACCATTTTCTAAAGCGATAACACAAACCGGTGCTCTACATCCCACGGAATCACCTGGTCAAGCCTTCCGGAATATCCAGGCTTAATCTCTCTATCAAATTCCTGCAAGTCACTAAAGATTCTTTTACCGGTTACCAAGTGAAATCAAAATATCCAGAATCACCATAATTATAGTGATTAGATAAGGGTTTTTAAAAAAATGTTTAGACATCAAAGCAGCTCCTATTCACTTAACTGTAAACTGGTAAAGGCTTGTCGTAGCCGTATTCTTTTTTTTATCTGTTGTTACAACCCTCCAGTAGTAAATTGTCCCGGCCACAACACTTACGTTAGCGAGAAAGCTATCTTTAACTGCGCTTTTGGCAAGAAGAGGAACGGAAGAAGTACCCAAGAAGATATTATAACTGTCAATGTCATTGTCTGCATCGCTCCCCGACCATTGAAGTTTAATTTTATTATCAGTCGCTGTCACTGTCTCTCCGAACAAGGGTGATATAATGTCCGCCGGAAAAGGAGCATAAGTCACTGCGCCTTCCCCTGGATTATAAAACTTCCAGCTATCGGTAGAATTTGTTGCTGTCACTCTATTGGACTGTGAAATAATCCTCCATGAGTAAGGCGTATTACGGGCCAGTGTGATAGTAAGGTGGGTGTCAGCCGTAGATTGTGAAATTGAGTCCATGGTGAGCAGGTTCTTGGTCTTAAGCACATACAAGTCCGTGTTCCCGGAGGCTAACCAGGAAAATGTGATGTTACTAAAACCGGGACTCAGGAAAGTCGCAGCAGTGCAGGGGGCATCTTTTGCCGGAAACAATAAAGTCACCTTGCCAGGCGGCGATGGGGGCAGAGGCGCGGTATGCTTACCACCGCAAGCTACAATAGAAAAAAGTATCGGGATAAGGAGTTTGTTTATTTTCATTGTTTGATGATCTTAAAAGATTGTTGTTCGTTATCAAACGTAAGATTGAGGACGTAAATACCTTTTTCCAGCGCTGAAAGACCCAACGTCACGATACCTGGCGGATTGCTTAGTGAACTGGTATATACCATCTTGAAATCAGAGACCCTGGTGATAGTCACTTTTAGGACGGCAACCTGCCTGTTACCGAGATCAACACTTAGCTTATCCTGGAAAGGGTTTGGGTATGGTGCGACGTTTTGTCCCGCACTGATCATTTTTTGAATAATCCCCTGGCATTCCTTATCAGTGGTCACCGTCAGCCTGGCATGTCGTCCGGTAAGCGGGATGATGAAGGTATTTGCCGTAGTTGTGTATACTTGATTGTTGAGCTGAATATAGTAATTACCTCCACCACTGAGGCTGAGCGTAAGCTCATTTGTCCTGGCATTCACGGTTGTGTAAACAGAAAGTTCCGGTGGCTCCGTTATTACAAGGTCGTCAGCCTGCAGGAAGTCAGGTTGTGAAGGAAGTGTAACGACCACATGATAGGTTCCCGCTTGAAGATTACTGACGGTCAGCGTATCGCTAAAGGAAAACACTTTGCTAAACCAGGGTGCGGTCAACTGTACCGCATAGTCCTGAACTTTAACTGCGTCGATATGAATTGAGCCGTTTGTCAGACCTTTACACGTAGCGCTGGTGGCAGAAATCTTAAAATTGTCTGCGGGAATACTAAATACAAATTTGAAGTTGGGAAGCGATGCAGTGCCTTTGCTGTTCGTTACCACGATGTCCCCGGATCTGCCGGCACCTACAACTGCAGAAATCGACGTGGCGGAAACAATTTTAAAAGAAGCAGCAGGTGTGCCGCCAAATGTCACTACAGATACCCGGTCAAGGTCCGTCCCAGTAATAAGCACTGAAGTTCCTGTCTGCGCAGTCGCCGGCGTAAAAGAACTAAGTAGCGGCGGTTGTATAACCAAAACCGTGGTACTGATACAATCGCTGTTAAAACAACCAACGGCACTGACATAATAAGTTGTTGTTTCCGTTGGGTTAACCAGAATTGAGTCAATACGACCGCTTGACACTGTCGGTCCGCTGCAACTCCCTTTGCGCCATAGCCAGGACGCATTGGGAGCCAGGCTTCCCCCCGCAAGCTTCAGTAAGACGCCATTCCCGTTTTTGGTTTGGGCAATGGAATCCGGTAAAACCGAGCGCGGGCAGGGGCTGACGGTGGTGAAAACGCATGCAGAAGTATCACAGCTGCCTTCTGCTCTTACAGAATAGGTCGCTTGTTCATTCGGATCCACATATAACTCTGGCGACTGCCCTGAAGCAAAAATAGCTCCGCCGCAGGTCACTCCTTTGTACCACCGCCAGGTACCGGCTGAGCCAAATGAGCCACCGACGATCAACAATTTTAACTTCGGATCATTATTAGTACCTGTGGAATTTACCTGCGTAATATAGCTCGGTGTAGTGGGTTTTATACAGCCGCCGGAAGTATCGACCAATATGCTGTCGCAGGATGTAGTCCCGCAATCACCCTCTGCACGAACATAGTACAGGGTCGGTACGTCGGGAATCACCGTCACTGAACTGCCTGTCCCAATCGTTGTGGTTCCACATCCACCGGTATACCATTTCCAGTTCGCATTGGTACCGAGTGATCCTCCTGCAACAGATAGCACGACCGAAGAACCTAAAGGAGCAGAAGTAATAGATGACGGCTTTTCTGAGCCTATACAATTATTATCGAAGTTCAGCGTGATGCTGTTACTTGATGCTGTCACCGCTGTGGGACAATCTGTAGCCCCACCATACCCTATGACCAGGGAGTAGGTGCCTGTTGATGAAGCCGTATAAGTGGTGACACCGGCCCCCTCGGAAACAACAACATTATTTTTCATCCATTTGTAATCCGCTGTTGCCCCTTCTCCAGGCACTACCGGGGAAACAGAAAGGGTTACCGGATGATCCTGTGTTATGCTTGTCCCTGATGCGCTGATCACAGGCGGAAGGCTAAAGTAATAGGTATCTGAAAGAGCGCTCCTGCAGGAGGAGCAGTCTGACGCGCCATAGGCAAACATGTTCCAACGGTAAATCATTCCGGGTTGTAAGTTAACAGCACTTACAGGGTCGCCGGTCGATTGGCAGGGTGATGACAATACCAGATTGGCTGATCCATAGGGATACTTGCTGACCATGGCACTATAAGCCGCCACGCCTCCGGAAGTAAAGCTCAGTGAAGCTGTCGTACCTCCGGTGAGAACAGTGGCAGTACTGCAGTCGGGGGCACCGAAGGTGAGCACAGGTGCGACAGGGATTTGACAGTTTGCCGCCGGCTGAAAAGTAAAGCCAGCCAGGGAAGCGGTACCAGTTGCCGTTACCACGGTGACATTGCCTGATGCACCCTCTCCTACAACAGCCTTTATCGAGGTCGGTGACACTACAGAAAAAGACTTTGCCGGTTCCCCTCCAAAGCTGACCGCAGAAGCACCGGTAAAATTCGCCCCTGTTAATATAACTTCAGTATCGGTGGCGGCGGACTTCGGTGCAAACGAGTTGATCGAGGGTACCGGATCAGCCCCCCCAGACGATTGTTCGTCTATTGAGATATTGGTGATATAAACCACTGCATTTAATAATTCGGGAAATAATTGAAAACCAAGAGTTCGAACCTTCCCTCTATATTGCGTTACATCAATTTCGCCTTCAGTCCAATCAGCAATATTATTCAAATCTATTGACTTCAAATCCGTACTGCCCAAACTGACCACTAGTTTGCCAGAAGTGGCTGCTTGAACAATTTTATATTGAAATTTTATTTTGTTTGCCTTTAATGGTATAACGAAACGATTATGAACCTTGGAGGGATGTGTAAGATCCAAAATGAGGTAACCGTTTCCATCCTGATAGCCATTACCGCTCCCTCCATGGTAATACCAACCCGCAATTGATGGCCTTGACGCTAAGGCTTTGCCTCCAAGATTTTTAAGCGAGAAATCACCATTAAAAAAATCAGTTGGATTATAGTTTTGATCCGAGCCATCACTTGAAACCTCCTTGTAGGGAACTATTCCACCATCGTGGCTGCTATTATTTCCACTTGATCCCTTAATCGGATCGGCGGGATCGTTTATACCATTATCGGTTCCACGATATGAGTAACCGCCCATTGCTAACCATTTACTCATTCCAGCCCCAGCACCAGATTGGTCCTGATACCAGTCGACTTCTTGAGAATAGTTAAGTATCGTACCTTGATACCAGTTTTTTACTTTCCCATGGGAATTATTTGTAATGGTTCCTAAGTTATTACCAAACAGATTTAAAGGGGTAAGCTCGTATTGATTTTTTAAATAACCATCATTACTTAACCAAGCTAATTTGCGGCCGCTGGGAACCTCTGGCAGCAATGAGCGCTGCCAGTAATTATCGGCGTAAATTACATTATTCCATATTTGAACAGCAGGGTCGTGAAAATAGCCGTCTATACTAACGTCTTCCTCATCAAAATCATGAGGATCTAATGATGTAAAGTAATTTACCTTAATCCCATTAACACCTAATCTTTGCGCCAACTCGCTAATTACAACGCAACCACGGCTATGACCGATGAGGTGGATCGGCAGACTTACCGCCGGGTTAGCTAAACTTATATATTTTGTGTTAGGTTCCCCGGACCCGTCTGGAGAAACCAGCGATGCAAAAAGAGCATCTGCCGCTGATTCGGCCTCCCCAGATTCAGGATTATTCGAGGCATTTAACCAATCCATTAACAATATGGTTTCTGGTCCGTTTGTCAGTGCATTAAAGTCTTTGTTGTCTGTTATTTGTTTAAAAGATCCGTCGCTTGCTTGATAAACATAAACCTTCCCACCACCTTGAGCAGCAAGGAGGTTAGTTACAAAACCTTTAGGCCAGTAAGAAACAGGATTATCAAACGAGCCGAATGGATCAAAACCGTGCACTAATATAGTAAGTCCCGGTTGTTTGTTTTTTGCGACAATCTCGAAATTGTCAGCGGACACTCCTGAAATCCCAGGGTTTTCTATCGATGTGACTCTAATCCTTTTTTCTGTTCCAGGAAAGCCGGAAACCGTCCAGTTCACAGAGCCATTATTTGATATATTCGAAAAAATTGTTTCCCATGGATTAGAAGGGTACTCCCCATTAATCTCAATCTTAACGTTTCCCGTAAAACCAGCAGTTTCCCACGTTATCATCTGCGTCGTGCCGATGATAAAATTTTCACCACCTTTAGGATTTAATAATTTTATCTGGGGATTAACAACCGTATAATTATAAGGCGGTGATAATGGTCCCGAAAAACTCTTAAATTTTGCCTTAACACGCCAGGTATGAGTTCCGATCTGGTTTGCGTCGACGAGGCGACTCAGCACATTTGTCCCAACCGATTCTGTTGTCGCATAATTTGTCCCGCTGTCAAAATCTATTTCATACGAATCAGCGCCACTAACCTCCGTCCACGTATACTTCAAATCGGCCCCTACAGCAATAGTACTACCAGAGAGCGGGCTATTGGGTACAGGTATGAACAATGAATTGGTATATGTTCGCACCTCTGACCATGGGCCGGTTATCCCATTGAATTTGGCACGGACCTGCCAGGTGTGAGCGCCCAATCCACCTGTGCCCATGCTATAAAGATAATGCTCGAAATTGCCTATATCTATGGTTGCTACGTACGACAAGCCATCGTCAAACCTTAGATCATAACCGCTTGCTCCTGAAACCGGTACCCATTGAAAATTGACAGAAGTACCGACGTATTGCGTAGCACCCGTTGTCGGAGAAGAAAGTGCGGGCGGATAGAGTGAAACCGTATAAGTAACAGGCACCGACCATGCGCTATAAACCCCTCCGACTACCGACCTGACCTGGAAAGTATGCGAGCCGAGTCCACCTGTAACGGCCGCAAGATCATAATAATTTTCATTGGTTGAAGGGGTAAATTTATACGTTTTATCCAAATCGAAACCAGCCTGATACTGGGCATTATTTACCGTTGTCCAGGAAAAATGAATATTACCGCCAATATATTGGGTGCTGTTATTTGATGGGGCTGTGATCACGGGTGCAGATGGCGTACCGCCAGACGTGCTATTCGTCACTAATGTGATATCATCAATCCTGAAAACGGTTCCCTTGCCGTTATCGTTCTTAGCATAAAACGTAAGGGTGATTGTATGCCCGGCCATCGCTTTAGGGAGATCAATAGTTTTTAAAGTGTACCCGTTCCCCGCATCGAGATTGGTCAGGGTGATCGACCGTGTGTTCGCTCCATCAGCATCGTCGGTGGCTGTGCAACTCATTTTATCATAGGCGATACCCTTATCTTCTTCGGTTGTTATCTTTTGAAAGAAACGGATGGAGCCCGAGCTAAAATTAGCAGGCAATATTAGGTCCTGCGACAAAGTCCCTTCAATTTTATTGCTATTATGCAAGGAGCCGTCATCGGCAGCGAAATAGGCGTAGCCTGGCCCGGTATTGTAATCCTTGAACTGACCATTATTATTGCAATGAAAGGCGGCCGCAACTCTCCAGCCACTAGCTCCATCGGTAAATGACCCATTCTGAAACTGTTGGGCGTAGGTGCGTAAATTTAACAGGAGGAACAGGAACGTAATGATACAGCGAACCAGTAAACTGGACTTGAAATTCTCTTTGCAACAGATCGATTCCATCAGAAAGCATAAATTGTTTTTACAGCTAATAGTTATTCAGCCAAACGGCTACCAAAGGTCTATTATGCCGGACAAGGTTTATGAGATAAAACTACATATTTATTAACTGAATACCAATACTTTAATATACAATATCCTTATATATAACATAATACGAAGGGGAGGGTTCCGAAATAGAAAATGGACATTCAGGCAGTATGTCAATACCTGCGTTACCCCTATTCCCGCAGACTACACTTCGTTTGCCACAACAGTTGGAAGTTCAAAAGCGGACATAGGGTCGATTTAAGAAATAGGCAACTGTCAACCACCGATTTTCAAATGATGTATAAAATAATCCGCTGCCAAATAAATCGAAAATAAACAGAAGAAAATTCCGCTTATTTTTAGCTAATAATAACTGATCATGAATTATTTACCACCAATATCGTTTTTCAGGAGCATAGAAGCAGAAATCATCGATCGAATTGAATCGGCTGAAATTTCTATATTCATTGTTATGGCCTGGTTCACGAGTAAACCCATTAAAGAAGCGCTGGTGGATGCCAAAAGAAACAATCCCGCATTGGAAATAGGAATTGTTACAGATGACAACGAGATCAATAACAATTACTTTTTCAATTCCCGTTCGGAAATGGAATCAACGGGTATTAAGCTACCTGTAAAAGTTGATAAACGTTTTTTACATCGCAAGTTCATGGTCATCGATGAACAAACGACTTTAATTGGTTCCTATAACTATACCAGGAAGGCGAATTTCAATGCTGAAAACCTGGCGGCATATCATGATAAAGCTTTCGCGCAGGTTCACCTAAGGGTATTCCGGCACCTTACAGACGCCGATTATATTGACGAAAATATTCAACTTTTATATCAATATCCCATCTTTACCCAGTTACTTTTATCAACCTATTATCCTTTTAATAGAAAGGAATATAAAAAATTTGCATCAAAAATAATTTTAGGAGACTGCTTTACATATAATGTCGGAGACTATGATGAAATTCGTTATGAGCCCGGTTTTATTTTCAATCCAAAAGCCAAATTTGATAAAAAGTTAACGTCTGAATTTGGATTACCAATCCATAGAGACCTGATTAAAAATTGGACGTCAGGTCGCAATGAGCAACTTATTTTCAGCAATTATAACAGCCAATCAGAGGATTTTGACGAGCTTGATAAAGAGTTGAAAGACAATAGAAAGTATATTCAAAAAAGCTTTAAAAAAATGCTCAATGGTACGTTCAGCAGAAAGATCCTTGAAGAAAAAATCCTTTCTGGAGTGGATATTATTAAAGAAAACACCCTTTGGGAGCACAATTTCGCTTTATTTATTGCCCCAACTATTGTTGAGGAATTGTTTAATATCCTGCCGGAAGTTAAACGTAATTATCCTGATTACGGGTTAAACAATAATTCAAATCTATGGGTAATAGTTGATTGACTTATTCTTATGATGAATGACATTATAAAAATCTATGATTTCAAAGGCTAAAATTTAAGTCAAACTGTGGCACAAATTATCCTATTTTATATGTGTAACCCTTGATCTTCGGCAAAACTTTCAATATCTGGCTTCTTGAGGAAACTATAAATTATGGATGATATCTAAATGGTTGGAGATCGCCATGTAAATAAGTCCTTCCCAATAATTTACTCCGAAACGACTGCTAATACTTTGGTATTTCCGCATCAGGAAGTCAATTATTTGCTCATCATCCCAACCTATGTTTATGAGCAGCTGAGTTGTTTCGATCTCTGTGGATACCCTGTTATTCGCTTTCCTTTCATATTTATCAATTAGCCCCAATGTGGATAAAACACACCAAAATGACCCCTTTTGGCCCACTCAAAAAGGCCCCCTTTGCCAGTTGAAAGTGACCACGTTCGCCAAAGCAAAGTGACCCCTCTTGCCAGACGAAAGTGACCCCTTAAAAGAGATTAAAGTAATGTACTGATAGGTTTCTTCGGACAAGGTTTTTGTTTAGCTTTTTAGATAAACAAAAACCAGCGAATACATGTCCAATAAACCGATCAAGATGAATAGATTACGACAGATCA
>NZ_JBFUIJ010000086.1:0-10769 GCF_056401935.1 Mucilaginibacter sp. P4_D1 | reverse complement strand
CTGCTGATCATAGTGTTTGAAAACAGGTTGTCTGATTGCCATATCTCATATATCTATACTTTAAATATATGAAAATCAGATTGTTAAAACAAATAAAACCATAGATAACTAATTGATTTTATAGCAATAAACCATTAATAATAAAAAAGAGGCTGATCATGATTTATGATACAGCCTCTTGATTTGTTTGATCGGGCTTTAATTTATTGTTCTCTTTTTTGTGCGCTGAATGCCAAACCAACTGCAATGCCCAATGATATACCTATGGCCACGTTGTGAAGCGCTATACCCAGCGCCAGGCCTATTGCAACACCTATCGCTAAATACGATGAGTTAATATTTTTCATTTACTTATAATAAATTTCCCCTTACTGACATGCCTTTGTCATTAAGGCCTGATAAATTTACAATATAACTCAAACACAATCAATGAAAGATAACCTTTTAGCCCGGCTGCGAATGTATAACCAGTACATTAGCAACCCTGTTTTTTGCAACCCGGAGGATGTTGTTAAGAACATGCTGGCCATACAGGCCCAGGATTACGCCGGGGCTAAATGGGCTATTGGGACACGTATGACCTCGGCAAAAGAAAGCGTTGTTGAACAAGCAATTACCGATGGCCGCATATTACGTACCCACCTATTGAGACCTACCTGGCATTTTGTTGCGCCCTGGGATATCCGTTGGATACTGGCGCTTACCGCGCCGCGTATACATGCCATTAATGCGGGCATGTATAAAAAATTTGAACTAAATGCTACTGTATTCAATAAAGCTAATGAAGTTTTTATCCAAACCATGCAGGGCCATAAACAACTCACCAGGGCAGAATTAACCGGCGCGCTAAACGGAAATCATATCCCAACCGACGACTTACGCTTTACCCTTTTATTGATGCATGCCGAACTTGACGGTGTTATTTGCAGTGGAGCCCGCGTTGGTAAACAATTTACCTACGCGCTGCTTGACGACAGGGCACCCGCCGCGCCATCGCTAACCCACGAAGAGGCATTAAATAAATTGGCAACTGGCTTTTTCAATACACGCGGCCCCGCTACTGTACATGATTTTGCCAACTGGTCGGGGCTTACTATTGCAGACGCAAGTACCGGTCTTGAACATATAAAGGGTCGCCTGATAAGCGAAGTAATTGACGGAAAGACATATTGGATGCCTCATCATTCAACAACTGTTCTAACTAAAAATAAAGCGTACTTGCTGCCTGCTTATGATGAATTTGCCATAGCCTATAAAGACAGGGACGCGCTGGTTGCACCCCAACACAAAGAGCAGGCCAGGTACGTAATTTTCGATCCGGTGATTGTGATAGATAACCAGGTTGTTGGCAACTGGAAAAGGACTATTAAAACAAATGACGTTGATATCAGCTATAACCTGTTTGGTAAGCTGAATAAAATACAGGATAAGGCTTTAGAAGCTGCTGCAAAAAGGTACAGGGACTTTTTATTATAGACGGTATTTAGAGGAAGTAATAAAAAACTTTGCGGCTTAACGTCTCTGCGTGAAAAAATGCGTTTGGGAAAATTGTCCATGTACTAACGAAATTCATCCATGTTGTAAGTTTGCCGCTGTGTGCACTTTTGTATTGTCAATAACGACAAACAAAAAACATACTACAATGGCACGTTTAAAAGCATTAAGTCCTGACGAAGCTACAGGCAAAACAAAAGAGTTATTTACTGCTATACAAAGCAAATTGGGTGTTGTACCTAACATGATGCGCACCATGGGCAATTCGTCGGCCTTATTAGAAGGTTACCTGAACTTTAGCGGCGCATTGGCACATGGCAAGCTTGGTGCAAAAACCGGTGAGCTGTTGGCCATGGCCGTATCCGAAAAAAACAATTGTGATTACTGTTTATCCGCACATAGTTATATTGGCGAAAAGTTGGCACATATTGACGCTACAACTTTAACAAATGCCCGTAACGCCAATAGCCAGGATGCTAAAACAGCTGCAGCTTTGCAATTTGCAACCATATTAACAGCTAAACAAGGCCTGGTAAATGATGCCGACGTTGAAGCAATAAAAGCAGCCGGCTTTACTGATGGCGAGATAGGCGAAATTGTTGGCCACGTAGCATTAAATGTGCTGACCAACTATTTTAACAATACCGCCAAAACCGACATTGATTTCCCGGTGGTAAATGCTTATAAAGCTGTTGAAGCCTTGTAAAAAGAATCAAGAGGCAAGAATCAAGAATTAAGACAGCTCCAGGTATTTTTAAAAAGAATTAAGTGCCGGCGATCAATAATTAGGCCGGGTGCAGTTTTTTCATGTTGATTCTTGACTCTTGATTCTTACTTCTCGGCCCTCTTTCACTAATTTTATCAACTTTAAAACAACTTCGTCATGGAAAACAAACGTTATCCCCTTCCTCCTTTTAATATGGAAACAGCACAGCTGAAAGTGCAGGCTGCAGAGGATGCCTGGAACACCCGCGACCCTGAAAAGGTGAGCCTTGCCTATACCATTGATACCGAATGGCGCAACCGCACCGATTTTATAAATGGCCGCGAAGAAGTTAAACAGTTTTTAACGGGCAAATGGGAGAAAGAACTGGATTATAAATTAAAGAAAGAACTTTGGGGATTCCGCGAAAACCGTATGGCCGTAAGGTTTGAGTACGAATGGCACGACCATACCGGGCAGTGGTATCGCAGCTATGGCAACGAGCTTTGGGAATTTGACGAGAACGGCTACATGCAAAAACGTTTTGCCAGCATTAACGATATGCCTATTGCCGAAACCGATAGAAAACTGTTTTAAAACCAGGATCATGAATTACGCGCAAATTGCTTTTACTGATGCCGTAAAAGGTTTCCAGGAACGCTACGGCAGCCGGGCTGGTTATGCACGGCAGCAAGAATTTAAATACACCGATGGTTTTACCGAAAGCGAAGAGGATTTTATAAGCCAGCAGGATAATTTTTATCTATCCACTATTAGCGAAAGCGGGTACCCCTATATACAGTTTCGCGGTGGACCTAAAGGCTTTTTAAAGGTGTTGGATCATGAAACCCTGGGGTTTATTGATTTTGGAGGCAACAAGCAGTACATATCCGCAGGTAATTTGGTTACCCATAATAAGGTAGCTTTATTCCTGTTAGACCAGGCGGCAAAAGCCCGGCTTAAGATTTTTGCAGAAGCGAGTATTTTAGAAATCGAAAATAACACCGAATTGTATGATAAGCTAAACCTGCCGGATTATAAATTTAAGCCCGAAAGGATCATTATATTAAAGGTAAAAGCTTACGATTGGAACTGCCCACAACATATCACCCCAAGGTACACACTTGAAGAGATTCAACATGAGTTTGCCGTCCAACACGAATACATCAATAAATTGAGAGCCGAAAACCAAGCCCTTAAAGCACAATTAGCATCAAAATAAATGGCAGACAATCAAAATACATTTACCCTGGTTGATCCTGTGACCGGCAACCTTGCCTTCAAACTTTTTTTATTTGAGGATAACAGCTATTTTGACCATTTACAGCGTAATAATTATTTTTCGGTTATCTGGGTAAAAGAAGGATCGGGCAGGTTAAAATCTGATTTTTCGGAATACAGCTTTGAGAAGGACAACCTGCTGGCTTTTACGCCCTACCAGCCGTTTATGCTTGCTACAGAGCAAGCAATTAACGGCGCGGCTATTCAATTTCACCCCGATTTTTTTTGCATCCATAAGCACCATAAAGAGGTATCGTGCAGTGGCATTTTGTTTGATAATATTTACCATCCTCCATATATAAAAATCGATTCCACCAGCGCGGCTACTTTTGATATGGTGATAAACCAGGTAAAAGCCGAAATGCAAAACAAGGGTATGGCCCAATTTGATATCCTGGTATCATATCTGAAAATTTTTTTGATCACGGCCTCCCGCCTAAAATCCGAACAGCAGTCGTTGGACAGGGACCCCGACAAGGTAAACAAAGAGCCATTTGTTTTACAAAGCCTCCAGGATGCCATCGAAATACATTACAAAACCAAGCACAGCGCGAGTGACTATGCCGATATGCTTAACATTTCGGCTAAGGCCCTGGCACGTATCACCAAAAGCCATTTTAATAAAACCATCAGTAACCTGATTGCCGAACGCATTATCATCGAGGCTAAACGCGAATTGTATTTAACCAATAAACCTGTAAAAGAAATTGCGTGGGAGCTGGGATATGAAGACGAATACTACTTTAGCCGGTTTTTTAAAACCAATGCCGATGTATCGCCACAAATGTACCGGGATACAGTAGGATTTGGCAGGGCAAGTGACAATCAGCTGGTAAATTAAAAACTAATCCGTTTATATTTGGTTTGATTTTTAAAACATCAACCACCATGCCCGAACTACCCGACCTGCAGGCCTTCAGCCACAACGTTGATAAAAAACTTGGCGGCAAAACCGTTAAGGAGATTATTATAGTTAATGCCCAAAAGCTTAATGTAAGCCATCAGCAATTAAAGGATACCCTTGAAGGTCAAAAGCTGGATAAGGTGTACCGCGAAGGCAAGGAGCTTTATTTAAAATTCGAAAATGGTGATGTACTGGCCCTGCACCTGATGCTCCATGGCAAATTGTTTTTGTTTGATGGAAAAAACGAAAATAAATATCCCATCATCGAATTACACTTTACCGATGACACCGGCCTGGTGCTAACTGATTTCCAGGGTATTGCCAATCCCACGTTAAACCCGGAAGAAAAAGAATCGCCGGATGCCATGGCAATTAATGCTGACTTTTTAAAAACACGGTTAGTTAAAACCAAAACCAACATAAAAGCTGTTCTATTAGATCAAAAGATTATCCGGGGTATTGGCAATGCCTACGCCGATGAAATATTGTGGCATGCGGGCCTCTCCCCTTTTTCGGTAAGTAACAAAATACCCGAAGCCAAGCTTAAAGATCTTACTCATGCCATTCACGATGTTTTAAAAAATGCTGAAAAGGCAATCCTTAAATCAAACCCGGAAATCATCAACGGTGAAGTTCGGGATTTTATGCTGATCCATAACTCAAAGAAAACCCACAGCCCAAAAGGTGCAGAAATCAAGGTGAAAGAAGGATCGAGAAAAACTTATTATACTGATGAGCAGGAATTGTTTGAGTAGCTAGCTGGTTATAACGCCATGGACAATTGTCGTTATCTACTTCAACTTCTTTACCAGCACGTTAAAATCTGCACCAACAACCGGTATTTTTTTCCATTTGTCGGTTCCTGGCTCTTTGTGGAAAGTGCCACCATTTAGCAACCCGCACGCAAAACTTATTTCAGATCCATTTTTAGCGGTCAAAATATCAATAGCAACCAGGATCTGCCCGGAGACTACAATATTATACGGTGAGAGGTCGACAGTTACCAATTGGTGCTCGCCATTTTTATATTGGGGGATGGTGCCCCTTATTTCTGCCACAATAAGATTGGTATCTACAGGCAGCTTGCCGTTCATTTTATACACATTCACTTTAAAAGTAACACTGTCACTTGCATGGTTGGCGGCATGAAAGTTAAGCTTTAGCAATTGAACCTGTTTGCGGCCGGCGTTCATCTGAATTCCAATCTGCCTGCCTTTTACTACCGAAAAGGAGTTGTTTGCCGATCCTTCGCGGGGTTTGTTACCTATTGTTTTGGTTTTATTCTGTGCAAAGCTGCTTATTGCAAGCAAACAGAATAAACAGCTAAAAAAAGATTTTAAAATGAATGTTTTCGATGATAGGTAAACCGGTGTTTTCATGGTATTTATATATAATTTAAACAGGAGACGATACCATGACTAAATTGGTTGCATGACAAAATCTTAATTCGATTCAAATTATAATACTGTTATTAGATGCTTGTTATAAATAGTAACGATAAGCAACAGGAAAATGGCTTTTCCGGCTATCAGATATAAAGCGATAGCAACTACCGTAGTGAAACCTACCGCTTGACCATTTTATAATGCATCATCCCGGCTTCTTCAAACTCCGGCCCCGACTGCTCAAAACCAAACCTGGTATATAATGATACCGCCTGTACCTGCGAGTGTAGGTAAATGTAATCTGCTTTGGCCGGTAAAGCTTCCAGCGCTGCACTTACAAGAGCCTGGCCAATACCCTGTCCCCTGAACTTTTCGAGTACGGCAAATCGTTCTAATTTATAGCCTTTCCCGGTTTTCCTAAAGCGGCAGGCACCGGCCGGCTCGCCATTCACAGTTGCCAAAAAATGTGTCGATTCATCATCAAATTCAACCTCAAGTCCGGGTGGGCAATCCTGGCCAATAACAAATACTTCATATCTAATGGCTGATGCCTTGTCCAGGTCTGCTTGTTCAACTACTTTTCTTACTTCGGTTTTTGATGGCATTGGTGTAATGTGTACTTGTTTTAAGGTGCTCTAATTTGCTGTTATGGTTTTCGGCGGCCGCGTCGATCGAATGGGTGCAGGTGATGTCATCTTCCAACTCGGCAAGTTCAGATAATTGTACATAAAACTTATGCAGTTGGTCAAGTTCCATTTCATTAAGGTCTTCAATATCAACCATCCGGTTACTTGCTCCCTGGTGCGAGGCCAGCAATTCATTCAGCTTTAAATGTATGGCTTTTGAATCTTTATTTTGCGATTTCTGGATCAAAAAAACCATCAAAAAGGTAACTATTGTTGTACCAGTGTTAATGATGAGTTGCCAGGTATTGGAGTACTGAAAAATGGGCCCAGTTACGCCCCATACGATGATGATAGATACAGCGCCTATAAACGCAGCAGAGCTTCCGGTAGCAATAGTTGCCCAGTTGGCAAACCTTTCAAACAGATTTTTTTTCTTTTTTGTTGTCTTAGCCATTTTGTAGATGTTGCTTAATAACCATTTCGGCTAAACAACAAAGCGCCGGTACATTTGTTGTACCGACGCTTTAATAGTTTTAAAATTGGTTATTTATAGTTTGCTGGTGGCATCGATACAATTAAGATCTTCAAAAGCTGCTGCAAGCCTTTTCACAAAATTCTCTTCGCCTTTGCGTAACCATACGCGCGGATCGTAATATTTTTTGTTTGGAGAATCTTCACCATCAGGGCTGCCAATTTGCGATTGCAGGTATCCTTCTTTTGATTTGTAGTAATCTTTAATACCTTCCCAGTATGCCCATTGCATATCGGTATCAATATTCATTTTAACAGCACCGTATGAAATAGCCTCGCGGATCTCTTCCTGGCTTGAACCAGAACCACCGTGGAACACAAAGTTGATAGGTTTTTCTTCGGCTAAGTTGAATTTTTGTTTTACATACTCTTGTGAGTTATGCAAAATAACCGGCTGTAATTTAACGTTGCCTGGTTTGTAAACGCCATGTACGTTACCAAAAGCAGCTGCCACAGTAAAACGTGGGCTTACTTTTAATAAATGCTCGTACGAGTAAGAAACCTCTTCTGGTTGCGTATATAAACGTGAGCTGTCAACATCAGAATTGTCAACGCCATCTTCTTCGCCACCGGTAACACCTAATTCAATTTCAAGTGTCATGCCCATTTTGGCCATACGCTCCAGGTATTTAGCAGATATCTCGATATTTTCTTCGATAGGCTCTTCAGAAAGATCAAGCATGTGCGATGAGAAAAGTGGCTTGCCTGTTTCGGCAAAAAACTTCTCGCCATGATCTAACAGGCCGTCAATCCACGGTAATAATTTTTTTGCGGCGTGGTCGGTATGCAAAATTACGGCAACACCATAATGTTCGGCCAGTAAGTGAACATGCTTTGCAGCCGATACTCCACCTAAAATACAGGCTTGTAGTTTTGAATTATCTAATGATTTGCCGGCGTAAAATTGCGCGCCACCATTTGAGAGCTGAATAATAACCGGGGAATTTACCAGCTTAGCTGTTTCCATAACCGCGTTAATAGTATTAGTACCTATAACGTTTACCGCCGGCAAAGCAAACTGATGCTTTTTAGCTGCTTCAAACAGTTCCTGCACCTGATCGCCGTGCAGAACACCTTTATAATTTTTTAAATCCATGAGCTTTTATTTGGGCCTCGAAGTTATAAAATTTCTTTGTTTTTGGTAAGAAATGTTACTATTAATAGTTGAATATTAACATTTTGTTCAGCTTTATAAGCAAAGTATATTAAAACGATAGTTTTAAAGGGAAAAATGATAATAAAAGGGCAAAACCGGGTTAAAATCTGTCCTTTTATTATCATTTCAATAATTTCATGTTAACCTTAAAGTTAACTATATAATCAATTTACATAATCGGTACCCGGTTCAAGGTCGCTAAAATCATGTTTATAAGGCATTGGGCCATTATATTTGATCAGTCCAAACACCTGTTGGCTAACAACGCGCTGTAGGCAAATATCAATAAGCGTAGTTGAATTGGGTTGTATAACTTTTTTCAAAAAGTCATCGTCGGCCCTTATTTCAAATGGCACATATTTAATAAAACCGGTATCGGGCCGTGGATTTACAATAAGACCCAGCTTTTCCGCTCCAAATAATTTCGGTCGTAATTCCTTCCCATCAAATATAATAGGGGCACTGCCGTTCATGATATCATGGTTAACAAAATAAGTTACCGTTTGCGGCGATATACTATTTTGCTGCCTGTCGGCAAAAAAGCCCTCCGGTAAA
Source organism: Mucilaginibacter sp. P4_D1 (assembly GCF_056401935.1). Lineage (NCBI taxonomy): Bacteria > Pseudomonadati > Bacteroidota > Sphingobacteriia > Sphingobacteriales > Sphingobacteriaceae > Mucilaginibacter > Mucilaginibacter sp. P4_D1. Next base: position 2,134 of record NZ_JBFUIJ010000086.1, on the reverse strand, counting down.
TGATTAGGATCGGCATTGTCGCCGGCGGTAAAAATAAGGTCATAATCTGTTAGCGGGTAATCCTCCGAATCATGAATCCTGAAAATCACCATCGAGAATCTATCGTGAATGAAATACCTGTCGTGCAGAAAAAAGCCTTCCGATACTTTCTCCACCTGCTCTACTGCCTGAACTTCATCTGTTTGAGTTGCAAATGCATCGGCAAGGGCGTTGTAATCAGCTATATTATTTACTTTAATACAATCCAATATCGCTTCAATCAACGCAGCACTTTCTGCATTATCTTTGGAAGTATCTTCTTTAGGGCTGGCCATTATTCCCATAGTGGTACCAGAGTGTGCCTTCCATTTAACAACCCTGAAGGCTGTTTTAGGGGCAGTATCAAACTCCACCGTCATTGCCTCCGGTGTATCTTTACCACCGGTATTAACAACAGGCCCCTGCTTTACACTCACATAAGTAGCGTTTAAATTAGCGGCCGCCGATCTTACCACCCCGTCGGAACCCAGTTCGCCGGTGTACGAATTAAGGTTATCATAAAACGCGCGGTCGATAGACTGTCCTATTATACTAAAAGGAAAAATGCCATTTTCACCAATCTCCCCTCCTTTTCCTTTTATCCACTTTTCATTAAGGTCCCATGATTTATCACTGCCAAGCTCAAGCCAGTTAAGTACGCCCTGCCCTGGCTCCACTTTCTCAAACCACGATTTTAACCTGCTTATTTTACTTTTCCCCAATTGTGCCAATGCCGAACCAAAATTGGCTGGCGCCAGCATAATCAAATGGCTCATAGGGCAAACGGGGGCATCAGATTTATTATAATAAAAGTCAAACCATTCCCTCACCACCGGCCCTCCTGTAGAATGGGTTATACAAACAAAGCGGTTATTGGCGGCTATCTCGGCCGATAATTGCTCCTGAACAGCATGTTCAAATGCCCGGGAGATATCATGCAGCTGTACTTCATCATGAAAGCTGACATATTGCCCAAGAAAAATATCTTTAACTGTTACTGTTGGGGCAATGTTGGCAGCTTCTTTTTTTAAACGCAGGGGTAATTCGCCGTAGGTGTTAAGGTTGGTAACACTCCAGCCATGAACAAATACAAGTACAAGGTTGTCTGATTTCATCGGATTAAAATTTAGGTAATTAAAAATATAATGTTACAAATTAAAAACCATACTATTTTAATTTAAACACCTTATTTAAAATCAAATACGATTACTACTAAAGGCGTAAAATACATTTTAGGATTGCTTAAGCCAGGCCAGCGCCCCTGCCGATTTTTCTTCACTAAACAGCACTATACGTCTGGTTACAAGCTGTAAATTACAGTGGGGTAATTTTTATGAACTTATTAGTAATCCATATTTAAGCAGTTTATAATTTTTTTCGTTTCTTTGTAGTCAATTGAAAGAGTTAGACATAGATATGGCGTGGTTTAAACGAGAGTTGAAAGGGATAATTACGACTACTGAGGAAAAGAAGGAAACCCCTGATGGTATCTGGAATAAGTGCCCCAATTGTAAGAAACCTTTACACTATTCTGAGCAGGTTGAAAATCAATATGTTTGCCATTACTGTGGCTTTCACCTGCGTATAGGTTCAAAAGAGTATTTTTCTGTTTTGTTTGATAATAACGAGTTTACAGAATTATTTGCCGATTTAACATCAGGCGATCCGCTGCATTTTGAAGACACCAAAAAATATACTGATAGACTGACAGAAACCCAGGCAAAAACCGGTTTAAAAGATGCTATTCGTGCAGGTGTGGGCAAAATTTACGGACAAGACATTGTGATTGCCTGTATGGATTTTAATTTCATAGGTGGTTCGATGGGTTCGGTTGTAGGCGAAAAAATTGCCCGCTCGATAGATCATAGCATAGCTAACAAGATCCCTTTCCTGATGATATCCAAATCTGGCGGTGCAAGGATGATGGAAGCCGCGTTTTCGTTAATGCAAATGGCCAAAACATCTGCCAAGCTGGCTTTGCTATCGCAAGCTAAAATCCCTTACATCTCTTTATTAACCGACCCTACTACAGGTGGAGTTACAGCATCATATGCTATGTTGGGCGATATAAATATTGCCGAGCCTGGTTCATTGATTGGCTTTGCCGGCCCAAGGG
>NZ_JBFUIJ010000085.1:0-12430 GCF_056401935.1 Mucilaginibacter sp. P4_D1 | reverse complement strand
ACACCAGCGTGCTGCCGAATAAACAATTGCCCACATGATTTACACTTATATCGCTGTTTTTTATTCTGCTTGCCCCACTTTATTACATCCGTGCTCTTACAGGTCAAACACGCCTTTTTTTGACGATTTCATATAACAAAAAAAGCAAATTGAAACCGATTTCAATTTGCTTGATGTATATTCCTTTATTACAGTCGATTACAAAGATTCTACCAACTATTTTTGGCAATTATATCTTTTAAATCTATATTCAAATGCAGCGGTTACTCCGGCATATACCTTTCCGGTTTTCAGGTCAATTACGGCTGATGATTTGCATGGCGATCCACACCCCCAATAAGCCAGGCAGTAGTGGCCCGCAAAATTCTGACCGGTTGCGCCATGCCATTCATACATGCCATTTCTTGAATAATAAGTATTTGTAATGATGGTTTTATAACGTTCTGCAAGGGCGTTGCCTTTAATTTTAATAGCTGAACGATACCCTTTAAATAAATCGACCTTATAACGACTGAATGATGGCTGCTGAGCAAAAGCTACAGCATTTATGAAGCAAAAGCATAGAATATACTTGAAGTAACAGACCATCAGATTTTGTCTTATTACGTTACCTGTATTTTGACTAACTATTGTATTAAAGTCTTTCTATTTCTTCAATAGAAAGTTTAGTGGTTTTCGCAATAAACTCGATGGCTAAACCTTCTTTTTTGAGTTCCCGGGCAATTTCTTTAGCCTCTTCCAATTTTGCTTCTTTCACAGCATAATCCAGCACATTCTTATTATCCCATTTGTATTTTAAGCTGCTATCGTACATCGTTTTTTCCTTCTTTGTAAGGTTGGTATATTCTGCAATACTGAACAATTTCCCAATATAGGTTTCCGCAGGTAAACCGGAATTTTATCCATTTGGCTAAGGTGCTTTAAAACATACAGCCATCTATCAAGGTCAGTCTCCAGTTCGGTGTCCTTTTTTACAAATTTAACCAATTCCACATAAGTGTACCCCAGTTTATCATAAAATATTTCACCCGTATCCCTGTTACATAGACAAATATCATGCAGGTATTCATGTGCCGGGCTTGCCGCCAGTGTAAAATCCTCCAGTAAGGCAACCAGGTACACTTCTGTGAGATTGTAAGCCCATTCGCTGCGTTTACCTTTGGGTGCCTGGTCACTTATGAGTCGACTGGTATAAAACAACGCCCTTTCCTTAAAGTAGCCTTGCCGACCCCGTTGCACTTCTATTATAAAACGCTCGCCTTTATCTCCTGTACAGAGCAAATCGAATATGGCTGCACCTTCATCCCTTAAATCTCCGGGATGCTCATTCTAGTTATAAACCAAGTCAACAATATGCTTGCGTTCCCTGAACACTTCATTTAAAAAAGCGATCAGCAAATCTTTATTAGGCTCACTGCCAAATATCTTCTTAAAAGCAAAGTCAACTAAAGGGTCAATATATTTCCCGGTGACAGGCGGTTTATAATCAGGCATAGCCAAATATAAAGCATTGTTTTGTTATAAAGAACCATTTTAAGGTAAAGCACAAGCAACTTAAATCCTGTAATTTCTTATTTGCCGTTACAGCAAGCTATCCAATACAGGCCTAAAAACCAGCACTGCCGGCCAATTGGCTGGTAACCTATTCCATCTGTATCTATACACTATAGCAATCCCGGTTCACGCAATCATCTAAAACGGCGAAGCCCTCAACGAAGTTTATCTGCACATCTGGAATCTGAAATCTGCACATCTACAACTTCGCCAGCCTCACCACAATTACACTATGCCCTGCTAAGGTTTGCTTAAATTCTTTTTTAGTAGTTCCCATATCCTTATTAGCCCAGATATCGTGCAGCTTGTACGACGCTTTTGCAAAATCTATATCGATATGATTGGCTTCGTTCTTTACGGCGTGATCGTTCCAGTTGTAGGTTACCTGCTTTGCAGATGCCGATCTGTTTAAAAAGCAAACGGCAACCTCGTTATTAGCCAGCGGCTTTGCCCAAACCTCTAAACTATCGGCCTGGTAAATACGCGATGCGGCAATGCCCAATGCATCCTGGTCAATAGCTATGGCTGCTTTATTAGTCAGGATTGACTGTGTCTGAGGGGACATTTTCCGCAGATCGTTACCGGCCGCCAAGGGGGCGGCCAGCATACACCAAAGCGAGAAATGTGCTTTATCCTCGTTAAAACTCATACCGTTGCCTACTTCCAGCATATCGGGGTCATTCCAGTGGTTGGGGCCGTTATATTTGGCAATGGCGGGTTGTTTATCAACTATTGACATAACACTAAGCGCTGTCCAGGTGGCGTTGTGCTTGTCTTTATCAAAACTGGCGGTAATATCGCCGGTGGTGCGGTAAAGCTCGCCCACGCCGCCTGCCCAGAGCCATGGCTGGTGGTTGCCCCATTCGCAAAGACTAAAGGTAATTTCCCGGCCCGATGCTTTTAGCGCCTGGCTCATGGTGATATAAGCTTCACGTGCATTCAGGCTATCGGTATTACACCAATCGTACTTTAAAAAATCGACGCCGTAAGATGCATATAAACGGGCATCCTGGTATTCATGCCCGCGGCTGCCGGGGTAGCCCGCGCAGGTTTTGCTGCCTGCACAGTTGTAAATACCAAACTTAAGCCCCTTGGAGTGTACATAATCGGCAAAGGCCTTCATTCCGTTAGGGAATTTTTTAGGATCGGCCACCAAGTCGCCATTTTTATCGCGTTCCATGGTCATCCAGCCATCATCCAGCACAAAATACTTATAACCTGCATCGCGCATGCCCCTTGATACATAGGCATCAACCATGCCTTTCAGCAAGGGTTCGTCAATATTGGTCTGGAAAGTGTTCCAGGTATTCCAGCCCATAGGCGGTGTTGGCGCCAAATTACCGGCCTTGCTTGGTGAGGTCTCTTTTGCTATCGCAACAGGGGCCGCAGCATCTGCGGTTTGCGCTATCGAGTTTCCGTAAGCTCCAATACTTAGCAGTACAACAGCCGTTAATTGTTTATATATTTTCATATGATGGTACTATGGTTAATTCGTTTAATAAGCTCTATACAAGCCCGGCTATTGTGATATGGGCATTTCCACAGGCCAACTTTATCTTCGCCGGGCATTATACTGCCGTCGGCTTTTATCCCCCAAAACCATTCGCCTTTTTCATGATCCAGGATCTTATCTTTTACAAAAGCCCAGTTTTTTACAACTATATCGAGATATTTTTGATCGCGGCTTATTTGCCAGGCGTTAAAAAAACCTACCATCGCTTCGGCCTGCACCCACCAATGTTTTTCTTTATACAGGTGATCTTCGGTTGGTTCATACTCGTACCATAAGCCGCCGTCTGTATCTAAACCGGCTATAGTGGCATCGGCTACCTGTATGCACATTTCTTCAATATCCTCTTCCCACAGAATATCATTTATTACCTCGGCAGCTTCCAGCAAAAGCCAGCTGGCCTCAATATCATGCCCGTATGATATGGTGCCTGATTTGCGGTTCCAGTCTTCATCAAAAAACAATACCAGGTGATTGGTTTCCGGGTCGATAAAATGATCGAAGAAATTGCCTATCAAGGTTTGTATTTGAATCCTCAGCTTCTTATCCGGCCAAATGCGGTATAGGTTGGTATAAGCTTCCAATACATGCAAATGGGTGTTCATGGTCTTTTTTTCGTTGGCATCCTTAGCGCTCAGTCGCAAGTCGCCAATGGGCTGCCAGTCGCGGGTAAAGGCTTCCATATAGCCCGTTTTGTCAGCATCATAGCTTTTATCAACCAATAAATGATATAAGCTGATAGCCAGATCCCTGGCTTCCTTTAAGCCCGAGGCCTTATAGTATTCACTTAGCGCATAAATGGTAAAGGCGCTGGCATAAACCTGTTTTTTGGTATCCGGTTTTTCGCCCCGATAGTCAACAGACCAGTATACCCCGCCAAATTCCGGATCAATAAAATACCGGCAGATGTACTCATAAGCCCGGTGGGCCATTTGCAATGCTGCATCATTGGGTTGCAGGTTATAAGCCGCCGAAAAGCTCCACAATATCCTTGCGTTCAATACGGAACCTTTAGGTGCATCGGGAGCAGCGTTATTGTCGTTATCTATTTGGCCTAAAAAACCGCCGTGAGTTTCGTCGGGCGTATATTTTTGCCAGTAGGCAATAATGTTATCCAACTCGGCGATGAGCTCGGCCTGGAGAATAGGCAATAGTATTTCGGGACCTTCCCTGTATATATGCATTTTCATCGATTGTAATCTACCACTAAGTTACTGAGGCTAGGCCCAAGTTTCTAAGCGATCTCCTTATTCCTATCAATAATCCCATAAATCGCATCTACCGAAGTTGACGACTTAAAGCCATCTGCTGGTGTATTCACCACGTAGTCAATCAACTTATTAACCGTAGTGGTAGCAACATGCATGCGGGTATCTGACGATGCATAGTAAATATACACCGAACCATCTTCATCGGCAATCCAACCGTTGCAAAAAACTACGTTTGATACATCGCCAACACGCTCCCCGCCCTCGGGTGCCAAAAAATAACCTCCTGGTTTGTGCAAAACTTTGGTCAGGTCATGCAAATCGGTCATGAACATGTACAGTACATAACGCAAGCCGGCAGCAGTATTACGCACGCCATGAGCCAGGTGCAGCCAGCCCCTGTCAGTTTTAATGGGTGTGGGGCCTTGCCCGTTTTTGGCTTCGTAAACGGTATGGTAGTTTTTATTATCGATGATGGTTTCCTGGTCAATTATTGCATTTTCCATGGTTTCGGCTAAGCCAAAGCCGATGCCACCACCGGTACCGGCGCTGATAAAACCATCCTGCGGGCGGGTATACAGGGCATATTTGCCATCCGCAAACTCGGGGTGCAATACCACATTACGTTGCTGGGGCGAATTGGTTTTCAAATCGGGCAGGCGCTCCCATTTCACCATATCCTTTGTACGGGCTATACCGCAGGCCGCTATGGCCATAGATTGATCATAGGGGGGAGCTGCCGGGTCGCGTCTTTCGGTACAAAACAAGCCATATATGTAGCCATCCTGGTGCAGGGTAAGGCGCATATCATACACATTGGTATCTAGCTCCTGGGTTTGCGGCAGGTTGATGGGGTAATCCCAAAAGGTAAAATTGCTGATGCCATCAGGACTTTCGGCTACGGCGAAAAACGATTTGCGGTCTACCCCCTCTACCCTAACTACCATCAGGTATTTGTTATTGAATTTAATAGCCCCGGCATTAAAAGCGGCGTTAATGCCAAAGCGTTCCATCAGGTACGGATTGGTTTCGGGATTCAAATCATACCGCCAGTTAATGGGGGTATGTGCAGCGGTAAGCACCGGGTTTTTATAGCGGTTAAAAATACCATTGCCGGTACCGGCTACCTGGTTTGGCTTGTTTATGAGTTGTTGCTGCTCCTGTTGTAGCAGGGCCAGCCTTTGTTTAAATTCAGGGGTCATAGGGGTTAGTTTATCAATATTCTTTTAGTTTATTCCACCAGGTTTTTTTCAGTATCAGCATCGTAATTGCCAGTAAGCCTATGGTAACTGCCAAAGGCAACTTTTGGTTGAGGATGAGGTACATGGGCAATATGGTGAGGCATAGTTGGGTGATTGTACCTATAACTACGTTGAACATGTTAAGCTTAAAGTTTTTGTTGGGTGCAAAACTTTCATCATCTGCCATTACCAGTTTTTTTACCGGCTCCCAAAAACCCCATGGGCGTACATTGCTATAGAAGGCTTTTAACACCCCAATATCTGTAGGCTCTGTTGCAAGCGATCCTATAACCGAGCCAACCAGCGAAATAAGGAACAATACCGGAAACCAGTACAACAACTCGTTATTTGAGACGTACAACGAGAAAACCATTGCCGACAAAATGCCCGAAAGCATTCCCCAGAAAAAGCCGCCGGCATTAAAGCGCCACCAATGCCACTTCAATACATTTGATGCCACATAGCCGCCATATAATGCCGAAACGATCCATTGCAGCACAGTATTTACGTTATGTGCAAAAAAGCCAAGGATAACCCCAATAGCTACCACAATGATGCCCACCAGGTAATTCATGGTGATGATATTTTTGTTGGATGCTGCAGGGTTAACGTACTTGAGGTATATATCATTAACAATATAAGCCTGGGCCGCGTTCATGGTACCACTAAAGGTGCTCATAAAGGCGCCTAATAAACCGGCCAGCAACAAGCCTACAAGGCCAACGGGTAAAAAATTATTGATAACTGCCGGTAATATCCGTTCAAAATCGATGTCGCCGGTGGCATCCTTCAGGTTCATTTGGTGATAGTAGATTAAACCTAAAATCGTGAGGCTTACAATAAGCGAATACCTGATGGGCAGCAAAACAATGTTAACAAAGCCGCTCATTTTACTGGCATCTTCGGGCGAGCGGGTTGACAGGATCTTCTGCATATCATAATTGGGTGCAGGCCCCGCCAGGGCCGCGAAAAAGCCCTTAAAGGTCATCATCATAAAAAACAACCCGAACAGCGAGTAGCCGTCGTCTTTTATCTTTTTGTTTACCTCGGTAATAATGCCCGACCAGTTCATGTTCAAGTGGGTACCAAAAAACGGACTAAACCAACCATCTGGTACATTAAGGCTATGATCGGCCAGTTTATGGGCAGCGATGAACCCTATCCAGATACAGGCAACTGTCATCACGCCATACTTAACCATGTCGCCCAAAACGATACTGTGCATTCCGCCTAAAATGGAATAAAACATGGCAAACAACGTGAATATAATACCATAAACATGCGGTACATATTGTGGGGCAACGTTAAACGGCACATAGCTTTTCACCAGGTCCCAGGGAATAAATATTTCGATGAATTTACCCAGCCCGATGAACCCGTAAGCCAGGAAGCCGAAGCAGCTTAACAAAGCAAAAGCAATAACTACCATGTGTGAAGCGCCAACCCAGGTACCCGTTTTACCAAAACGGGTAGCCAGCCATTCGGCGCCGGTTGCAGCGTTGGAGCGGCGCAGCCAGCGCGACAGGTACATCATCAAAAATACCTGGTTAAATACGGGCCACAGCCAGGGGATCCAGATGCTTTTCATGCCGTATACAAAGCACAGGCTTACCATCCACATGGTGCCGCTGATATCAAACATATCCGAGGCATCGCTTAAACCCAGCTTGTACCAGGGCAGCGACTTACCGCCAAGCATGTAGCTTTCCTTGTTTTCGCGGGCTTTTTTACGGTACCACAAACCAATAAAAATGGTGCTCAGCAGGTACAGAACGATAATGGCGATATCTACTAAGTGTAACTTCATTTTTCTAATTTGAGGATTTGAAAATTTGAAGATTTTTAGAATTCCGGACCAGCTGGAATATTAATCCGCTTTTTGAAATTCTGTAAATTCTCAAATCCTGTAAATCCTGATCATAATTGGTGTATTCAAAAGTGGGTTTATAAAAGCTATTTTTATAATACTTTTTTAACCTAATCTTTTACTTATCGATAATAACAACATTTAATCACACCTGTACCAAGACAGAAACACCGAGTAATCTGTGCTATGACAGCGCAAATGTTGTTTTTCAAAAAGGGTTACGACAAACCGGCGAAGAAGAATCACCTTAGGATATAGACAAATATACCAAAATTACAAATTCTATCCAAGTGACTTTCAGGACATTTTCAAATCCTCAAACGGTGAAGCCCTCAACGGAGTTAATCCTCAAATCAAATAAACACCCTGTTCCCGGTATAAGTTTCCCTGAACTCTTTGGGGATGCACAGCTTTTTGCGTTTAAAAATGCGGTTAAAGTTGGAGATATTGTTGAACCCGCATTTGTAAGCAATCTCGGCCACGGTGGCTGTCGAATCTATCAGCATGCGGGAGGCGTGGCCCAGGCGAATCTCGTTCAGGCTGTCAATGAAGGTTTTACCGGTGCGTTTTTTTATAAACCTGCTGAACGATGCCTCGGGCATATTGGCTATTTTGGCTACCTCGGCAAGGGTTACCTGCTTGTTGTAGTTTACGTTCATGTGCTCAAACACCTTTTCAATACGGCGGCTATTGTAATAAAATTTATCGTTGGCAAAGCTGGGATCAGATAACATCTTCATATTGCGCGAGATAGACAGATCATGCAGTATCGACATCAGCTCCAGCACCGAATCAAAGCCGCTTTTTTTATCAAGGCCCTGGATGCGGTCGCGTAAAGCTGTAATGGTTTCGGGCGAAAATATAATTCCACGCTGCGAACGCTCCAGCATACTTTTCACAAAACTTAACTGGTTGCGTTTCAGCAATTTTTCGTCAAACAAATCCTTATGAAACTGGATGGTTACCTCGGTAATCTCCTCGCTTTGGCATTGGTGGGTAAACCAGGCATGGTACAGGTTGGGGCCTATCAACGCCAGCTCCAGCTCGTCTATCATCTCAATATGGCCGCCTACAACGCGCTTGGCGCCTTTGGCATTGATAATCAGGTTTAACTCATACTCATCATGGTAATGCAGCGGAAAATCAAACTTCTTTTTAACCCTCGAAAAAATGGTGAAACAATCGCTGGGGGTTAGCGGCGTAATCTCGCGCATTACATTATTGGTGATCATAGTTTGAACCGGTTATAAAAAGGCGTTCAATGATACATATTTAACATCATCATATCAAATATTTTACATTTTTATAAGTTTTTAGTCCTTCTTTGGCGGGGATTTAGGCCAGCCGCGACACCAACAAAAATTTGTTACCGGTAACAAATCAGCTCAAAAACCGGATCAAACGGCCCGCCATGCATCAAAAAACGCTTACAAATGTTWCATTAATTCATACAAATGTGTAATTAGTTGCTACAAAAGCGATAAAAAATTACAAAAAAATAACGCTTTTTTTAAACCTACCTTACCATGGTATAAATTTTAACTTTTAGGTTTGCACCCAGGTTAATTTTTTAACTTTTAACCTTTTGGGTCAGTTTGTTTAGCACTGAGTTTTAAGTCTTGAGTTCTGAGTTTTGAGTCCGAAGTTTTAAATTCAAGGTTTTAACTCCGAAGTCTCGCGCCCGAAACTTGCAGTGTTTTGATAATTGTTCAGGACTTAGAACCTTTGACTCAAAACTTCGGACTTAAAACACAAGACTCAGAACTCAACACTCAAAACTCAATACGCACAACTATCAAAACAATTACCGGATATTTGTTGTAGAACACGGTATAAACAAAGATGGATCAAAACATTACATAATTAATGGATACCGCACAAAGCACCAAACCTACCATACGCAAAAGGGTAAACAAGTTTAAGCAAAGCATTACTGACTTCCTGATAAGCCTGTACCGCATAAACCAGTTTATCCTGCGCTTCTTCAGGGAGGCCTTTATGCCCCCTTTTGAGTTTAAAGAGGTTATGCGCCAGTGTTATGAAGTTGGCGTGCGCTCCTTTACCCTTATTACCGTAACAGGCTTTATTGTGGGGCTTATATTTACCAAGCAATCGCGCCCCTCGCTTTCGCAGTTTGGGGCTACATCATGGTTGCCCTCGCTGGTATCTATAGCCATTATGAGGGCGCTGGCACCACTGGTAACGGCGCTTATTGCGTCGGGCAAGGTAGGCTCGGGCATTGGGGCCGAGTTGGGTTCTATGCGGGTAACCGAGCAAATTGATGCCATGGAGGTATCGGGCACCAAGCCTTTTAAATACCTGGTGTGTACCCGCGTACTGGCCACCACGCTTACCATCCCCATCCTATCTACCTACACCGGCTTTATTGCCATGTTTGGCGGCTATTTAAACGTGGCCCAAAACGAGGGCACCACCTGGACAACCTTTATACAGGAGTTTTTTGATCCCTTAACTTATACCGATTTTGTGGCCTCGCTCATCAAATCCGTTGTATTTGGCTTTACCATAGGCATTGTGGGCTGCTACCAGGGCTATAACAGCAGCAAAGGTACCGAGGGCGTGGGCAAAGCCGCCAATGGCGCGGTAGTTACCGCCATGTTCCTGGTGTTTATTGAAGAAGTAATTATTGTACAGATAACCAGCTGGTTCCGTTAATCGATTTAGCATGGAAAAGAAAATTGTAAAGGCCGACCATAACAACCCTGTTATCACCATCCGGGGGCTCGAAAAAGCCTTCGAAGATTACCACGTACTCCGCGGTATCGACCTGGACCTGTACCAGGGCGAAAACCTGGTGGTATTGGGCCGCTCGGGTACCGGCAAATCTGTATTAATAAAAATTATATCCGGTTTGCTCACGCCCGATGAAGGCGAGATTACCGTTTTGGGCCACAACTATGCCAACATCAGCGAAAAGGAATTGCAGGAGCTGCGCATCCGCATCGGTTTCTCGTTCCAGAACAGTGCGTTGTATGATAGCATGACCGTGCGCAAAAACCTTGAATTTCCGCTGGTGCGCAACCGTAAGGGCATTAGCCGCCAGGAAATTGACACCGCGGTTGAAACCGTGCTTGATGCCGTTGGCCTGTCGCAAACCATTAACCAAATGCCATCCGAGCTTTCAGGCGGGCAGCGCAAGCGCATTGGTATTGCCCGCACGCTTATCCTGAACCCCGAAATTATGCTGTATGATGAGCCTACCGCCGGCCTTGACCCTATTACCTGCATCGAAATTAACGACCTGATTAACGAGGTACAGCAACGCTTCAACACCTCATCCATCATTATTACACATGATTTAACTTGCGCCAAACAAACCGGCGACCGCATTGCCATGCTCTTAGATGGTCAGTTTCAGCGCACCGGCAGTTTCGACGAGGTATTTGATACCAACGACAGTCGCGTTAAACCATTTTACGACTATAACTTTATCCAATAACAAAAAAAGACATTATACCATTATTATGGACGCATCAGAAAATAAAAGAGCAATCATCGTAGGCCTGTTCCTGGGCCTCGGTCTTATCCTGTTCATCCTTGGCATCTTCACGCTTGGCGGCCAGCAAAAAGCGTTTGTAAAAAACATTCACCTCAGTTCGGTTTTCGGCGATGTGGCCGGGCTAAAAAAGGGCAACAACGTTTGGTTTTCGGGCGTAAAGGTGGGCACCATCAGCGCCGTGCGCTTTGAAGGGCCATCGCAGGTGCGGGTATCCATGAGTGTAGACCAGGCTACCCAGCAATACATCCACCGCAACGCGCAGGCCAAAATAAGCAGCGACGGATTGATAGGCAACAAGATCATCGTGATTGACGGCGGCAGCCCGCAGGCCCCCGAAGTACAGGATGGCGACGTACTACAGGCCGAAAAACTACTCTCGACAGATGATATCCTGAAAACCCTGCAGGATAACAACCAAAACCTGCTGGCCATAACCAGCGACTTTAAAACCCTTAGCCACCAAATTTTACAGGGCAAAGGTACCGTTGGCGCGCTCATGGCCGATAATACCATGGCCCTGCAACTTCGCGCCGCCATGAAAAACCTGCAAATGGCCACCCAAAGCGCTGCGCTAATGGCAGGCCAGCTAAACGCATTTAGCAATAAGCTAAACACCAAAGGCGGTTTAGCAGATAAAATGCTGACCGATACCGCCACCTTTAACCACATCCGCCTGGCCGTAAACCAGCTGCAACAAGCCGCCAACAACGCCAGCACCCTCACCAACAATCTGAACAAAGCCAGCGACAAACTGAACCGTACCGACAACGCCCTTGGCGTACTCTTAAACGACCCCAAGGCCGCCGTAAAAGTACAAACCACCCTCGACAACCTCCAACAAAGCTCCATCAAACTAAACGACGACCTGGAAGCCGCCCAACACAACTTTTTCCTGAAAGGTTTTTTTAAGGATAAGGCGAAAAAGGCGAAGGAGGATAGTTTGAAGAAGGCGGGGCAGTAGAAATTACATCGTAAAAAGGGCTGTCATGCTGAGCTTGTCGAACCATAGCGGGCAAAGGCCTCGCCGCGCGACCCTTCGACAGGCTCAAGGTTGGCAGACCTACACACCTCGAAAATATGACTTGTCATGCTGGCGAAGGAAACATCTATTAATGAACTTTTTTCACCATCGGAAAACGAAGGGAATTATTGCACCCTTACGTACCTAACAGCCAGGCAGTCCTGTCTTGGTTCTTAATTCTTGATTCTTTCCCTGCCGTTGCCTGCGGCCCGCGCTTTACACTCATACGCGCACATGGCATTAGGCACGGGCCGGTATCCGTTTCAATCGCTAACGGGGGATGGGGGAATTGGGAGTTAGGGTTTACAACAAAAAAACGTGGTTTGCATGCGAGGACACACCGGTGGAGGTGAAAATTCTGTCCCCTCAGGGTCTCTCGGTAGAGGACCCTGAGGTTCCCAAATGTTCGTATATTTACGTATAGCCGTTCTGTCCCCTCAGCGTCTCTCGGTAGAGGACCCTGAGGTTCCCAAATGTTCGTATATTTACGTATGGCCTTACGTATAGCC
>NZ_JBFUIJ010000084.1:0-14145 GCF_056401935.1 Mucilaginibacter sp. P4_D1 | reverse complement strand
TATATATTCCCCGCCAGATCCGTCGTCGCGCCTAATGGCTGGTTGTAACTGTAAACCGGATTCGAGTCATCTCCAGGGATAGCTGCACCCGAAAACATACTCGTCTGACCGAATACCCCTACACTCCCCGTTGTCGTAGGCAACAAATTCACCGACGAAACATTCACAACATACGTCTGCGGACCCACATAACTTACTACCGGCGCCTGACCATAAGCACTAGTATATAATGTTATCATAAATAGCCATGTCAGGCTTATTCTTATTCGCGTGAGATTCCAATTACAATCCATTTGTTATATACCGTTACTAATGTTGAAGAACGTATTTGAGTTGCCTGTAAAACTAGCTGAATTACCATTGATCATTGTGCCTCCATAAGTGAAACTGAATGCACAGCTAAAACACGTCGTCGGCGTTATAGTGATCGTGTAATTACTATAAGCTGGCACAGAAAATGAATTATTGGTGGAACTGGCTGGTATATTTTTGCTCACTGAGCCTTGCGTATTAGAAAATGTTATGGTAAACGCGTAATTGGTGTTGTTTGAAACCGAATAAGACGAATTGGACAACTGCTGGCAACTGCTGTTCTGATCTGCATTTGCCTGGGCATTAGTGAAGTAATAGTTTGCGGCCTTGTCGTTCGCGTCCTGTTGTGAACGCAGCGAGGTGAAGGCCCCTGCATTCACTTGGTAATAGACCTGTGCCGGGCTTGCGACATATCCGAAACCACAATACTTGCTTGCGTATCCGCTTTGAACCGCGCTCTGGTATGGTTGCGTAAGGCAAACCCCGTTCGCGTTTGCCCAGGTCTGGCCCTGAGCGTCGATCTGCGCGATCGCCTGCTGATTAGCAGCTGTTTGCGTGGCATTCATATAGGTATTTGCCGGTACAACATATTTAACCTCGCTCCCTACTCCCGTAGAACAGTTAGTCTTCTGGATCCACCGTGATTGCTCCTCGTTACCTATCTGAAGACACCGACCCGTCGAGTTCGCGTAATCTTGCGCGTTATTGTTCAAGGCTGCCTGTGCCTTATTATCGGCATCAGCCTGGCTGATGTTGGACATAAACGCGCCTTTAGGCAGGTTATAGGATACGGTTTCCCCGTAATAATTGGACGGACAGCCCTGCTTTTGTTTATATATCTGCAAGGGAGCGCTCTGGTAAACCGGGTTAGTCACATGGTACTCGTATTTCTTGACCAGGTTACCCTTGGTATCCACTGCTGACAGCAGGCGCTGGTAATTATCATATTGGAACGACGAAGCGATACCCTTTTCATCTGTCATGCTCGTTAAGCCAACCAGCGGCTCATATGTATAAGTCGTCATCTGCGCATCTGAAGGCAGGAGTCTTAAGTCATCTATTCGGTTACTGTTCGTATTTACGCTGATCGAGGTAATTCCGGTTACAGTCCAGGAATACCAGGTCCAGCTGGCAGTGATCGTTTTGCTTACGCTATTCACCGTTACGCTGCCCGTGCCTTTAGCCCAAAGACTGACTGTATAATTGCCCGAAGGCAGTGTCGCAGAGGTTAGCGTTCCCGAAAAGCAGCTCTTGCCCGTCCGGCTGTCCGCCGTCGTAACGCCTGACTGCGCGTAAGTCCAGCGTCCCTGGTCCGTGCTCTCGAAGTTCGCGAACGCGATCTCGTTCAATTCTGAGTTCTTTACCTCCGCTACCGGACGTGTGCCATTATAGCCATAGATGTATGACTGCACCGGGCCGTTCATTTGCCCAAAGCTTGTTGGTTGGCTCTGGCTCAGGTAGCTCATGAAAGTCAGCCGCGGCTCATAAGCGTTAGAGCCCGTTTTGACGGAAACAATTTCCGGGGCGATGACGCCGCCACCCCAGTCTTTATAAGAAGTCTGAACAGCACTAAGCGATGTTGTACCCTTCTTCGTTTCCTGCTCAATCCCGTAATTGATCATGTTATTGGCCACCATCGTCGTATAAACCGCGCCTGTCATATCCGAAGGGTATTTCGTCGTGCTCGTGATCACGTCACCGTTGCTCCGCGTCGTTGTCGTCTGGCTAACCAGGTTGTTCGCGTTATAAGCGTAGTTAACCGTCTTGTCGATCGATACACCGTTCTCTACCGAGGTCTCCGACTGACTTGTCAAACGAGATGTTCCCGTATTTACGTAATAATCAGCATACTGGTAAACCGGCATGTTGTACGGCGGCAAGGCGGCAAGTTCATCGCCTTTATAAGGTGGCGCAGAATATCCCGTTGTAGCCTCCACATATTTATTGATGACCATCCCGCGCAGAGCCTCAGTTTGAGTATCAGTATAATTGTTAGATGAACTTTTGATCAAAGTATAGGTTCCGCCCACATTCTTATAAATATCGGTGCCGACCAGCCTGCTCTGGTTTTTAAAGTAATTATATTGGGCAATAAAAGGCTTGCCGAGATCGGGATCGACAGACCAGTTTTTAACGCGGACGTTATTATTCTGGCTATTTGAATTAACAAGTGCAAAGGAAGGAGTAGGGAACGTCGTCTCGTTATGATCTATACCAGGATTAAAAGTATAAACGGTCTTACCGTTTGCTTTGGCCAGCCCGCCGAGCACATCGGGACCCTCCCCTTCGTACATGGTAATCTGGCTGTAAAATGGTGGCTCTGAATAAAGTTCCGAGATATCCGGCAACAATTCGGAGGAATAGCTGCGGTAACGGTAGCCGGTTACAATATCGGTTTGCGAAATATTTACAAATCTTTTCTCGGATGACATTTTCCTCAGGTAAGTTGTTTGTCGGGGCAAATAGCTTGCATAAAGCGTTCCTAACCCGGTTTCACCCGCGCCATATTTAAAAGATTTAGTCGTAACCTTGCCATTATTATCAGTGGAAACGATCTTCTGGACACGCAACCCCGAGGCATAAACGTAATCTCCTGATATATTAGTGATAAAATTTCTTTCAAATGTAAATTCGGTAGCACCACCCGTCGGGTAGATGATCTTCTTTATAACGCCACTGGTCTGAATGTTCCCGCTCCTGTCGGTTCCCGGGTAAGTATAGGAGGTGGATATACCATCATTCTGGGTCACTGGAATATTGTCATAATGAGGAACGATATAAGTGCCGGCTGAACTATTCCGGTACCCCCAGAAGTCCCTGCTTTTAGCGTTAAAGTCACTGCTGGGCTGGTATTCAAATGCATACTTATCTACAGCCTGTAAATTACTATCCATGAAATACAGGTAATCCAGCTTTTTCTTTTCATTTCCGCTTACATAGGAAACATTATCCAGATGCGACATGCCCAATTGTATGGTGCGCAGTACCTGCCCGCTGTTATTGATAATTTGTATATTGTCAACCTGGTCGGAGGAGGCGGCAAGATTAAACTTTACCTTGCCATCTTTAAAAACGATTTCCTTTAAACGCTGTACATAATAGCTGCTGGAATTACTACTACCATCATAATAACCAACGTCAAAGTGATTTGGGGATACGCCGCGACTGTCGTCATCGGTAATGCTGAAAGCGTCCGTATAATGCCAGTCGCTGTAGGGAAAAGACTGGTATACAAAATCGACACGATCCTTTTTGTCTGCAGAAATAATTGCAGTTAAAAGCTTGCTGGTTACCGGATAGGGCGACACCTTGGTAGTCGTTTCATTCTGCATGAAATCGTACTCTGTCCCTTTGTCATCGAATATCGTTGTCGGAAAGCTGGAATAAGGAATTTTCGCAGATGTCAGCGGCATCTGGACGATGCGGCTCGTCGCAGGGTCAATGATGAACTTCCCGGATATTCCGCCACAGGTATAGGAATATATATCGTATTCCGTATCATTGGTAACAGAGTTATAGAGATCGCTTAGGTAATAAAAGTCAGTGTAGGTATGCTGATTGATGGAAGCAGCTGTTCTCAGGTTTGGAATAGAGGTCTGGTCATCCGGTTTATTGTGGATGGTCCTGGAAATCCGGCCACCGGCCATCAGGGTCCAGCCTAACCCTACGGGTCCTGTCTCATCGAAAACCTGCCGGCCACCTGCATAATAGCTGATCGAAACCGGCACAGTTATCGAACCGCTGGTAACCGTATATAACGGGATACTGATCTCCGGCACTCCTGTTGCGCTACTTACCGGAAAATCAAGGAAGCGGAATAACGCCGCCGATTCCGGTGCAGGAGGAATGACTTTTGGTGCGGATTGTCCAAATGAATAAAAATTGCATGACATCAATACAATCAGGAAATAGAGGAATACGGCTGGTACAGCCATAGATTTATAATTCATAATGTGATATGGCTTGGTTGACTTTATACGCCCTTTATTACAAAATTTCAATAGCAGCTACGCAGTACGGAAATGCAATTTTTCATACCCAATAGTATAGCCAGAAGAATTTCGGTAGCGTTGAGGACTAATAAAAGTAAAATGCAGTTCGATAAGGTTAATTTTCATTGCAACAGGTTTGTTTGACAAATATACATGTCTGTATTTATTTGTCAAAAAAATCTTAAAAGTTTATATTTTAAATTATTATTCGCGTGAAAGCGCGGGATGAGAAACCGAGCAGCAGGCCCGGCAAATAACCAGCTTAATTTCTTTTAAAATAAAAGGGAGCCGACCCGCTCGCTTTTTAACTCTGCCAATTATTATCTGTGCTGCCATCCCCAAAAGAACATGGGTTGCTTTTTAATCAATAACCGGTTTCGTGCGGAAATCTGTAAAGCCGGCGAAAGTTCACTCCTTCCGAAATTCTTCGCTGAAGAATTCGTCCAACGGAACATCCAGCGACTGGAGCACCTTGACCAGACTGGAGATCTGCATATCTTCTCCGTTTTCGTAACGGAAGCATGCAAAGGTCAGCGCAAGACATGCGCAGAAGTCCCGGATATTTTACTGCCAACTGTTCCGGTGGCTCCGAGTATGACTATTTTCTTTTTCATGGTAGAATTATTTAATTGTTGTTGTCAATTAATATGCAAAGTTGTCGGGATCGACGACCTTAAACTTGTATCAAATCACTGTTCTTCGTTTTACTTCCAGGTAGTTCCTTTTTCTAATTGGCCGCTCTCCAGATCTTTTTTTATGATGGCCAATGCATCTTTCAACATGGCATGCACTGCTCTCATCAAGACTAATTTTACGAAGAGCCCGGCGAAGAAAATCGTTGGGACAGCCCGGTAGGTCCAGTCGATTTTGGTTTTGTTATTGCCCAGATCGGTAAACAACCATTCGCCTTCCAGCCGTTTGAGAAGAGCCGAAAGAACTTTCGAAGTAAAGTGCTCATTCTTGTAGGAAAATGAGGTTGGTGCATTTACGGTAAGCAGGCTTTCCTGTGAGGTTGAACCGTCGGCAAAATAAACGGTTCTTTGCAGGCCCGCTTTATTCCAGCCCTGTTTCACGCTGGTATCAATGATCGCCGGGATCATTGCATTACCGCGAAAGATGTGCATTAAGTTGATCGGGGCGATATAATTAAAGGCCTGCTCAATGTTCGAATCGATAGTCACTGCCACCATTATTTCGGGATTTTTTTGCGTTGTCATTTGATGTTGTTTTAGTTTACTACACAAAGGTGCGCTGACCACGCCTCGCAAACTTGTATCAAATCACTGTTTTGATTATCCGTGAAGATTGCCGCTATACATGCCGCCGTTAAAATGAGCGGCGTTGGTCTGAGTAATGAATAAGACAATGTCTGTAGTTTCCGCTGCGCGGAACGTTGGGTTTTCATTTTCGATCAGCGCACTTTCCCCGGTAGTAAGGGTCGTACCATTGAAGTTCACTTTTCCGTCAAATACATAGAAGAAAAAAGCGCAATGGCCAGCTGGCGCAACGGGCAGGACAATCTCTGCATCTTTTTCAAGCCGCAGGTCCATGAGCCAGGTATTGCTTCTGATCTGCAACGGGTAGTCATCGCCTTTACCAGCTATTTTGCGCCACTGGTTGTCACTGTAAGTCTCTGCTAACTGATAAAACTGAACCTGAGGCTTTAGACCTGCTGTTTCCGGCCGGATGAATATTTGTAAACCTTCCAAAACATCGCCTTCCGCCAGCACCCGTTCTTCGTGAGAAAACCTGGTGCCGGCACTCATTAACATTAAGTTTTGATTGGAAATGATACCGGTGTGGCCCTCCGAATCTAAATGGCTCACCCGGCCGCTTCTTAAATAGGTAAGTATTTCATCATCTCTATGCGGGTGCATAGGGATCAGTGTGCCCGGTGTTATTCGCGCATGGTCTATTCTTCCTATAGTCGACACGCCTGTATCTTTTAATTCAGGCCGAACGAGTCCTGGGTATAAAATCTGAATGCCAAAGCCGCCGTGTTGTTTACCATACTTAATGGTATTATCGATCCTGGTCAGCATCTTAATTGAGCTCTACGACTACTTTACCAATGTAACCACCACGCTCCGCGTATCCATAAGCCTCTTTATACTGCGCAAATGGAAATAGCTTGTTGACCTCGATCTCCAGCCCATTGTTCAAGGCCTGTAACAGCACATCAGTATATCTGGTAGCCGGGCTGGAAAGGATGACGATATGCTTTTTACCCCTGAATAAGTTGCCGAATAGAGACAGCGGTATGTCAATTGGCTTTGGTGTGGGGTTTAAGAACAACGCTTTCGACTTCATGATCGGTTTGGCGTTTTTGTAACCCATTTTGCCGGACAGGTCAATAACGATATCGTAAGTTACTTTCTGCGTAAGCACATTTGCTTTGCTGTAGTCTATGACGGAATTAGCGCCCCAGCGTTTTGCATATGCTGCTCCCTGGCTGCTGGTTACCGCCGTTACATTTGCGCCCCTTTGTTTTAATAATTGCAATAAAAACATACCAAAGCCGCCGGTAGCGCCGTTGACCAAAATGCTGGTTTGCGAACTGATGTTACCCATTTTCTCTAAGGCGGTGACGGCAGCGGTGCCTACTACGGGGATAGACGCTGCCTGGGCGAAGCTGATGTCAGCCGGCTTTTTCCATACGAGTGAAGCTGTTACAGCAACATACTCGGCGGAAACGCCTTCTTTCATGAGGTCTTTAACTACGCCGAAAACTTCATCGCCTTTTTTCAGGCCAACGACAGCAGGTCCGGTTTGTTCAACAACACCTGAAAAATCGGTGCCCGTACGTTTTGGGAATTTTGAACCGGACATCAGGGTCATTTCGCCCTTACGGATCTTCCAATCCATGGGATTGACGGAAAATGCTTTTACTTTGACCAGTACCTGATCTGCCTGGAAAGCAGGTTTTTCTTGTTCTACAATTTGTAACACATCCCCGGTTCCAAACTTTTGATATACTAATGCTTTCATGATATATTTTTAATTGTTTAAATGATATCACAAAGGTGCGGACAGGCAGATCAGGAAACTTGTATCAAATCACTGTATTATAAGATCTCTATTAGGTCACTATTGAATTTTAAGGCTTTGGGGGGCATGCCGAACATTTCATACATGTACTTATTGAGCTGAGGGAGGTCATAAAAACCGGTGTCATACGCAATTTCGGTAAGGCTGCGGTCTTTTTCAGCTAAGGTCAGGTAGATGGCCTGGCGCAACCGTGTCCATAACAAGTATTTGGATAAGCTGCTGCCGGTTTGTTGCTTAAACAGCGCCGCCAAACGCGATGGCGAGAGGAAAACGATGTCGGTAAAGGTTTGCGGCGTGATGTTTTGCTCAAAATAGTTCGTCCTGATATAGTCCACTATTTTGGTAACTCTTTCATCATAATTGGTGGCAGGCAATTTGGCTGTTAAGGCGTCTACCACTTGGTTGATGTCTAAACTGTCTTTCCCGGTCTGAAAGAAAGCATGGGTTTCCGTTGGCGAATTAAAGACGATATAATCCTGGTCTGCGGTCAATCTGCCAAGTTCCAGGCCGATATTTGAGTATGGTTCGATATTTAATACATTTAAGGTGCCTTTTTCAGCCACGCAGAAATGCGACATCTGTGGCTTGATCAAAAACCCATGAATGCGTTCATGGAGCGTTCCTTCGATCGTCGAATTAAAAGGGGTGTCGTTTGATAAAACGATCTGGTAGGCAGAATGATGATGGATTTCGACCGTTAGGTTCCGGGCTTTTAGGGCAAGCAGGAAAGGAGTTCTGATTAGCTTCGTTGACATAACTTTTTCGTCCTTAACCTATGGAATGAAAAGCAATCCGGTTCCCTTCGGTATCGATAAAGCGCGCCATAAAACCGTTCGGGCCTATCGAAGTTTTGGGCATGATGAGCTGGCCGCCTGCGACTTCGACTTTGGCAAGCGGGACCGACAGATCTTCGCCGCCATTCAGGTAAACGAGCGGTCCTTGCTTTGAAGGCTCATAACCTTCCTCTTCAAGTAAGCCCCCGCCGATCTCGCCGTTTTGCATATCGGCGGGAAACATCGCATATTTCATGCCGGGAAAAGGCATGATCATTTCGATCCCTAATACCGCTTCGTAAAAGGCTTTCGCCCTTTCAAAATTTTTGGCCGGAATTTCAAACCAGTTGATTGCATGTGCCATAGGTTAAAGCTAAGCATAATTCATTAAATTTGGATATGCCTAACATAACTAGCTGAACCTTGATTAATTGGTATAAAAAAGTTAATTAAATTGCCATCTGTATCCCGAACATCAGCACATTGCCCACCCTTTATTTCAGGAAGAAATTTCGTTTCAGCTCGCACTCCTGGAAAAGGCAGGATAATCCCTGCGATTTGGCGGGAGCACTTCAGCAAAGGCACCGGTTTCAGCTGTCGCTCAACCCGCATGGGCAAGCCAGGAAATGACATAAAAAAGCTTAGAATATTCTCATTTCATAAAGTACTGATGCCTGTCATTTTTTGAATAAGCAATTGCCTGCGATGTTATTTGCTTGCTTCGTCTTTTAAAAGTTTTTAACCCATAAAGCTCAATTATTTTCAGCCGGAAGCTACTTTCCTGCAACCAGACAATCGACGTCAGCCGGTTTTAGCCCATGCAACGATTTCAGAATTTCCGGAAGGAAGCTTTCGAAACTTTTATATGTTTTCCGGTTCGCCTCGTAACGAAGGATTTGCTTTTCCAGGAAAGGAATAAGCACGAATCCAAATTGCCCGATGTGCAGGCGCCGTAAACGCTGCTCTTCACGATAGTTTTTTAAGGCATGGGCCGTGCGGATCTCGCCCAGGCGTACCAGGTGCTCAATGACGCAGGTTTCCCAGGTTTCGATATAGGAACTTTTTAGTTTTTTGGCCAATGCAGGCGTAAACAGGGCAGAATCGCGATTTAATTGGACGGTGTAAGGTTTGATCGCCGGGTTAACAAACGAATGTCCAATCTCATGAACCGTCAGTAAATGGACAACTTCCCTGTTATCGTAGCCGAATACCGTATACTCAGCAATCGCTCCTTTTCTTTCCAGCATTTTACTGCTGCTCATAACCATAGCGGCGATCTCTCCGCCGGGCGTTATGATCGTAGGTCCGAAGGCTCGATAGTTATCTTCGCCCGGTGTAACAGGCATTCCGGGCATCAGGTAGAAATGATAGGCAATAAAGCGTTTACCATAATATCGCTCCATAGCCGGGAAAATTTTGGGATCAACATACTTGACGACCTCGGCTAATGCACCTTCGTAAAAGTGCTTATTTTCGGCTAAAAATTCCGCAACCTTAGCCTGGCCGTAAAAAGAGCGGAGCGAATCGGTCAGCTCCAGCGCGAGCGGACCCGCTCCGGGGTAGCGTTTGTCATCGAACAAGGAAATCTTCGTAGCCGGGTAGCGAAGCCCGGTCTTTGGAAAGGGCTCCAGGTAGAGCAGGTATTCCAGTTCCTGGGCGTTATCATGCAAAATTGGCTGCAGCTGCTTTAAGATCGCCGCTATTCGCAGGATAACGGGGCTATCTTTAAAAGGTTTGAATCGTTCGAAGCCGAACCGGACCACCGGCTGAAAATAAAAATCGGTCGTATTATTGCTGAACACGTAATTGCCGATATGTTCTACCGCCAGCTTTTCAGCAAAAAAATAGGTTTCAATATTCGGGTCAACCGAAACTGAAACTTTTTCGGAAAGTTGCCGGGCATACTGGCCCTGGCAAAGATGACCGCTCATCAAAAAACAAAACAGGAAACAAGTAAATCGGTAATGCATGCCTTCAAGATGCTTCAAATTCGAAAAAGGTTGCAGGCACTTGTTTGTTTTTTTTAATCCGGGAGTCCGTCCTTACCGATCTACCTGCTTTGATATAAAATTTTATGATAAAGTGCCATTACTGTCACCTAGCCTTCTTAAAGTGAAGAAATGGTATGTTTTGTAAATTTCGGCTATTTAACCTGCTATATTGATATTAAGATGCCGATTTGTCGTGTAAACGGCGCATTTATTTGCTGTTCATTAACCGCTCCGCCAGTTCACGGGTATGTGCGTTCGGCACCAGCAAAAAGGCGCGTTCCGCCCAGCCTTGCGCATCCTTCCTGCCGGGATCGTTTGGTGGCAATACTTCAGCGAATGCATCAGCGACATTGTACAGGGTGGCGGCTGCCTGCCCCGAGTATTGTGCCATCGCCAGTTTTTTCTCTTCGTCAAAATCCTGCTTTTTAGCCGGGTCCGCAGGCTCATTGGTGTAAAAGTGCTTGACCTTTTCATATAGCACCTTGTCCTGCTGCCGTGCGAAAGCGGCGTCAATCGCCATTTGCTTTCCGGCCAGGCGGTAACCCACTTTTTTCAGGCCGGCTAGGTCGCGGAACTTGCGACAATGGAACAGGGCCACGTTATCAAAAGACAGTCGCTGTTGTTCACCCAGCAGCGGCCATAGCCGTACCGCCACCACCATGGCTTTTTCGGCTTGCGGCTGATCCCCGTTTTTGGCCGCGGCTCCCCAGACATTATAGACCAGGCGGTTATACAAGTCATTAGCAACGGTTTTTTGTTCGGCAGTGTCCAGTTCATGCAGGTGGCCTACGATCAACGGCACTGCTGCCGACCAGGTATTGCCGCTGTTGCGGACCAGGAATCGGAGTTCCTCCGTACTGATGTGAGCCTTATTGGGAAGCGCAGCTACATAAGCATAGAGTATTTCTGCGTTATCTAAACGGAGGCTGGCCTGCTTTTCCAGGTACTGGCGCAGGAAAGGGCTGTTGCGTTCCCCGTTCATGAAGCGGGTGGAAAGCATGCTCAGGCTATCGGCTACCGCACCCTTACCCAAAGCTACTTTTGCAGACGCGATGAAATCAGCAGCTGGCAGGTAATCCGTCTGGCGGCTGCGGAGGCTGCCATCGGCATTCAGGTAGAGCCAGGTCGGATAGGCGCTGATGCCGTAGGCTTTTGCAATGCCGGGGCCTTCTCCTTTTTCGGCGTTCAGGCGATAGCACAGGAAGTTCGCATTAAACAATGCACCTACTTCCGGCAAAACGAAAACCTCCTTTTCCATCCGTTTACACGGCGCGCACCAGTCGGTATAAACATCGACAAATATAGGCTGGTGCCGTGCCTGGGCAGCGGCCAGCATTTCTTTCCAGGTTCCGGAGAAAAAGTGGATGCCGGGTTTCTCCTGCCCGTAAAGGAGCGTGGAAAGGCCAAGGAAAAGAGTTAAAAGGATAAGCGATCTTTTCATTTTACAAAGTTAGGGATGCTTATCATTTTTGGAATAGTTTCCTTAAAACTGTTGTTAAACTGAGAATGACGGGTTTCATTTTAAGTTATAACAATAGGAAGAACCACTTTTATTACTTTCATTCCTTACAAAAATGATAGGCTCAACAAAATCCTCATACCTGCATCCACCTACCTTGTCCTTTTAAAATTAAAAGGGAAAAGAATAATGCTTAAGGCGCGCTGCAACAAGCTTTACTCCCTATCAATTCCAATAATGCCACTGAGGTTATGGGCAGCCCGATGACCTGAAACTGCGCTCTTCCATGGATCTATACCAGCAGGCAAAAAACAGATACACTTTCAAGAATACCAGTCTTGCCGGTAGCCTTGTCAATTATTGACGCCTATAAAGATCCCCCACAATGCATTATCAAAGATGCTTTACTTCCCGTAATGAGTAACCAGAAAATGAATGCTTATCTTAAAGAGATAGCAGATATAAGCAAAATTAAAAAGCCTTTGACATTTCATATTGCACGACACACTTTTGCTACTACCGTTACGCTGAATAACGGCGTGCCTATTGAAAGTGTCGCAAAGATGATGGGACATACAAGTATTAAAACCACACAAATCTATGCTAAGGTGATGGACTATAAGATCAGCTCAGATATGCGACGACTAAAAGAACAGTTAGCAATAGGTTAAGTTATTACTATCAACTACCGAGTTAATCTCGGTAGTTGATAGTAAAATTCGATGATTCTCTTACTCGCGCACTTGCTGTTGAAACCATTGTAAATATTGATCAACTTGGGATACAAGATAATAGGGTAAGTTAAGCAACTGGTAAGTTTTCCCGCCCGGAGTAGATGCCTTTGTTATACTAATTTCACCTGCATAAAAGCGTACAGCCATTGTATGTGGGGCTATATCCATATAAAGGTGCAATGATTTAAGTTTTCCTTCAGTTCCTGATTTTACTTCTATTGGAATAAGCTTTCCTTCAAATAGCCAGATATAATCCACTTCCGCTGTGGACTCTTTTTTTTCTCTTACCCAAAAATTCAAGCCGCTTAAAGCATTAAATTGAGTGGCGAGTAACTCCTGGCCAACCAAATGTTCTATTAAACTTCCTTGGTAAACCTTATTCAAATCAGGAGTGCCTAAAATTTCTCTTTGTATACCTACAAAATAGTTTAGCATACCCGTATCTAAAACTTGTAGTCGTGGAGACTTTTTATAGTCGGGCAATAGCGGTAATTGAGCTTCAGTGCAAGGATATATCAATTGAATTAATAAAGCCTTTTCTAATGTCCGTAAAGCCTCTCCCATATCGCGGGAACGATATGGAGAGTTACCAAATCCTTCAAACTTGATTCTTTTTCCCGCTTGTGAAAATGATGCACGGATAGCATGACGAATATGCTGAACCTGTGATGCAGAAGATGTATATTTTTCCACGTCATCAGTATAGGCGGTTATTAATGAATCATAAATAGGCGATAAAGCATTCAAGTCTTTATTTTTGCTGTAATTCGCTATTACCTCCGGCATACCACCAATAAGTGCGTAAGTATGAAAAAGAGATATCAGTTTATCATGTGTAAATGCGGGAGCGGGCATTTGCTTCAAATATTGCAAAGCCTCTATCTCTCCCATTGCTTCCAAAAACTCCGGGAAAGATACGGGTCTCAATAATTTATATTCAACACGCCCTACCGGGAAACTTATGTTTTTGTTAAACAAGGTTTCAAGTAAACTACCTGCTGCAATAACAGCTATGCCTGGTTCGGTTTCATAGAAATATCTTAATATATTGAGAGCTTCCGGTACCTCTTGTATTTCATCAATGAACAGAAGTGTATTATTCTTTTTAGCAAGCGATAGATTTTTTAAGAAAAACAAAGTTTGTACAAGCGTCTCTATAGTTTTAAATTGATCAAATGCCTGCCTGTCATTTTGAAGTTCTAGGTTCAGATATATGTACTGGTCGAATTGTTTTGCAAATTGATTGATTACGGTGGTCTTACCAACCTGCCTCGCGCCCCTGATAACTAAAGGTTTTCTGCCCGGCTTAGCTGACCATGCTACTAATTCAGAAAGGATTGATCTATTAAACATGAATTAAATTTTACCCTGTAACAAAGTTAGGGTAAATCAATATAAAATCCGTAACAAAGTGAGGGTAAAATTTCTTATTTTTTGTAATAAAGTGAGGGTAACGAATGGTTGGCTATAAGTGACAAGACCTGATTTATGCTGTAATCCATGCTACTTTAGAAATAAAATGAATTGCTTCCCGAATCAGATGAACGCCATTGTAGTTTTTTAAACATTTAAGTAATCAATCCTCAATTGGATATACCACTGATGTTGACCCCTCTTCGCCAATCTAAAGTGACCCCTCTGAGTTAGGGTTTGAAAGAGAGTAAAGTTGTTGTACAGATAGGCTCCTGAGAGCGGATGTTTTTGTCCGGTTTAACAACTATTATTTTTACAAAAATACATTTTCTGATTTAGAGTTTCTTCTCCTTAGTGATTCGCCATACAATTCGACCCTTAATGAGTGGTGAACAATGCGGTCAAGTATCGCGTCAGCGATGG
>NZ_JBFUIJ010000083.1:0-14190 GCF_056401935.1 Mucilaginibacter sp. P4_D1 | reverse complement strand
GTATTTTGCCCATAAGAAGAAAAAGCTGAAAATAGCAAAGCCAATACCAGCAGAGAAAATGATTTCATTTGTTTTAAGATTTGAGGTTGAATGTGTTTAAGGCGTTGGTATTAATTGAAATTGATTATTTATATTGTTTTTTGATGGTCATTAGTCCGATGTTAAATTAATAGTTAACATCATAATGAATGTATGCCGTCCAGATTATTGGGGCGAAACAAATGGTATCAAATTACATATACGGCACTATGAAAAAATAATTCATGTTATTGTGATTAGGTTTAATAGGTTGATATTGTATTACTTACCAGTTTTTTATTTTTAGTATTTTATTGAGATTTTTTTTATAAAAATATTAAACAATAATTTATTGGCAAGCTTTTCATTTAAACCCAGTATTATATTTATATTAATTAATATGCAATCAAAACAGCAAACCAAGGCAGCCCGGTTTCTATACAACTTTTGCTAACTCTTAAAACTCAGTTTAGGTAAAGAACTCAGCTGAGCAGCTCGCTCACGATGCGAATGTCACTGCGTTAGTAAAGCTTTATTACTTTGTGTTGCCTATGCATCGTTCGCTAAGGCTATAAAACCAACTAACATGCTGTTCACAACAACAAAACACTTTAGCCTAATTTTGTATACTCACCCCCTTTGAGATGGGGCATTGGCACATTAATTACCTGTATAATATTCATAAAATTTGCTTATCCCTCAATGGGAAAAGTTCCAGCTGGAAAGCTGGATTCCCGTTATCAATTTAAAATCGGCCCTCCGGATCTTATTATTTAGGGGCGCTGCGAAAACTCTATCGACGATACTTCCAACTTTTTGAATTTTTCCTTTTTAATTAACAGCGTGTACCCAGTTGGTAAAAGCGGCGGTCAGGCTTTCCATCACAAGGCCTCGCTTTGCTTTTGCCGCCCCGGCTTGCCCGCGATGTGGGCTTCCACTGCGATCCTTAACGCGAGGTTGCCGGTATGCAAAAACACCCGGATGAAATTAAACATCCGGGTGTTGCATATTTATTACTTAGCATGGCGTTTACCTATCAGCGGGCCACAAGCTTGGAAGCTTGCGGCAGCGAAAAACGCTTGCGGTAGCTGGAGCGACACTTGCGGTAGCTGGGGCAGCGACGCTTGTGACAGCGAGGGAATACCTTTTTCAACGTTTGCAATTCACGGCGCAACTTGCGGTAGTTGAGGCGGGTATCTGCAAATACTATTTTAATTCTTCAATCAATTTTCTAAATTTAATAGAAATGTTTCTATGAAGCACCGAATTCAAAAAATTTAGTACATCTGGATTGTCATTATTTTCCTTGAGTATGATTTTGTTCAAAAAATTGGGAGCGATAACCGCTTCTAACATTTGTTCAGAAACCATATGATCATCATATAGTGCTAAATAAATATTACATAATTCCAAATAGTCATGGATGCGTAAGTTTTGCATAGCAAGAATGCAAACGAAAGCTTGTTCAGCACTAAAATGCCTAGTCGCCAAAAGTTTTTTTACATCGGGAAAATAACTTAAACTATGATCAAAAACCTCCACAAATGCTTTATTATCCAAGTATTGTTCTAACACATCCATTTGCCTGGGCGTTTGCTTTATAATAGTCTGAATTAGGGTGTCAAAATTTTTCTTTTTATATAAAGTTTGTTTTTGCCTCGGTGATGAGAAATTCTCATTATTTAAGTTCTGTTTATTGTTGGTACAGGCAAATAAAATCATACACGCGGTTGCAAATAGAAAAAAACGGTATAGAATCTGTTTTATATTAGCTTGATTTTTCATATTTATCAATTCTTCGACCATATAAAATGTTAAAATATCTTCAAAAACAAGTATGAAGGTGATACTGGGCTATACGGAGAAAACATAGTATCACTTACCCACATACCTTCTAAATACACAGGAGGCCCGTTCTCCTATATGTCGCGGACTATTTGTAGTCGCACGAAAACCAAAATCATTTTCTTTTAATATCTCTCCTGGATGTCCATTTCCTACTTCGGCCACACTTATCGTCTTATTGGTACCACTCACGATACCAACATGACCTGTTGCCGGGTGCGAGCCATAATTTATATGCTCCGCCACTACGTCCCCCGCCTGAGGGGTTTCATTTGGACCTAATACTCTCCAACCAGGTATACTTACATTAGGGTCTGCCCATTGTTGAGCTGTTGGCGGCGATCCGTATCCGAACATTCGTTTTAAAAAATTTCCATTAGGCGTACCGAGATCAATGCCAGCCTTCTTAAGCATATCATAAACAAATTTGTTACATTTATCGGTTCCTGGGTCATAGTTATCTTTCTGTCTATCAAAATCCCAATCGTGAGGATTATTTTTCAATGCATTTTCTGCGTCATTAGCTATGACCTGGCCAAGTGTAGTTTGAGTTTGTTGGTAAGCGTTTGTAGGTGTCACAAAAGTAGCTGAGGCCATTCCCTCTATCTGTTCCATTGCCTCATAAGTGGGTACCTCTTGTCCATTAGCGTCTCTATAACTCCCAGTATTATAATCATAGGTAAGCATTCCGTCAATGTCAATATTTCTGATCGGGTTATTCTCCACGTAATTATATGGCGACCATCTCCTGCTTTTCTCAGCCAGCGGATCAATCGAATTCCATCTTGCAATCACCGGGTCATAGAACCGAGCACCGTAATCGTATTCGTTCAACTCATCCTGCATCTCTTTGCCGTTGTAAAGATACTTATTTCCAGCATTTTGCTGGCGGTGTACATTTAGGCCAAAGGGGTAATAATCATCCTCGCCAACTTTACCGTTTGTTTGGTCAAATGTTACCCGGTTGTTACCCAGGTGATCGCTCAGTGCGTACTCATAAATATAGTTGGCGCCGGTCTTGATCGCCCGACCTTCATCGGTTTGAATAAAGTCTATCGTGCCATCCACCTTGTATTGGATCCCGCTTATGTAATCGGTTGATGCCCCGCTGCTTATTTTTCTGAGTTTATTACCGGCAGCATCATAGGTGTAGGTTAAGCTTTTGCCGGGTATAACGGCTGGCAAATTCAGCAGGTTGTAGTTAATCGTATTCCCCTGGCCATCACTAGTGGCATTGCCGTTAACGTCATAGCCATAGCTCCGGGTTACGCTGTTGTTATTACTGGTAACCGTTTGCAACTGGTTGCCGCTATAAACATAACTGAGTATGCCGGTGTTTGGCCCAAAACGGGTCATGCCTTGTATATTGCCGTTCGTATCGTACGTAATACTGTTTTCACTGAATGCCTCTGCCGAATTACCCGCCGTTAAACGGTTGAGTTGATCGTAATTATAGGTGACAAACTTTTGTCCTACAGTGCCCTTGTTATATAATTGTTCGGCAATGTTGCCATTATACTGCGGGCTTCCGTTATTTGCCGGCACCGGTGTATTGTAATTAAGCGCCATGCTAAACAGCTTATCGGCGGTGGGCACCACATTAGGATCATTGATCTTAGAAAGCCAGCCGCGTTCATTATAAGCATAGCTTGTGTTTTGTAAAAACGATGCACCAGTGTTGGTGCTGTGCAGGTGCTTTACCTTTAGCTGGCCAACCTCATTATAATCCACCTGGCTTAGTAATACATTAACCCCGCCGTTAATTTGTTCAAAGGTCTGCGTTTTGCGGGCCATGTGGTCGTAAACGTAAGTGTTGGCTGCGGTTAACACCGGGGCCGTTGTACTGGTGGTGTTATAATGTTTACGGGTAGTAGCAGTTACCGTATTGGTAAAATCATAACTGTTGGTTAATACGTCATAGTTATTTACATTTGGTGTGCCGCCACCAAGGTAGTGCTGTTTGTAGGTTTGG
Source organism: Mucilaginibacter sp. P4_D1 (assembly GCF_056401935.1). Lineage (NCBI taxonomy): Bacteria > Pseudomonadati > Bacteroidota > Sphingobacteriia > Sphingobacteriales > Sphingobacteriaceae > Mucilaginibacter > Mucilaginibacter sp. P4_D1. Next base: position 10,355 of record NZ_JBFUIJ010000083.1, on the reverse strand, counting down.
ATATCGCGGCCGAGGTCATCATAATAGCTTACAGTCCAAAGCATGTTGGCTGTGCCCAGTATGTTTATTTTACTGCCGGTAAGCAGGCCTGTGGTCTGGCTGCTTGCCCCCGATGGCATGGTATTAAACACCGAAGGCAGCCCGGTAATATTGCTGAAACTGTAGTCATCGTAATAGTTTATACTCAGGTAACTGCTCATGGCTGGATAGCTGTTGACAGCAGGATTATTGCCGACGAAATATCCTATATTTACGTCACTTTTATCGCGGGTATCCCATTGGGCAGCTGCATAAATATTGGCCTGTAAAGTAGATTGTGCTATAACAGCGCCTGCATTCCACAATCCAGTCATCACTACCTTGCCTAAAGCATCATATTTGGTCACGGTCCATTGGTTGGTTAACCGTTGGATAGCATCCTGGGTAAGTACCGGTTGGTCCAGCTTATTGTATACCACGTATTCCCAGCCCTTGCCAGGTAATTTTTTCCGAATTAACCGGTTCTGCTCATCGTAACTGTATTGGTAGCACAGGTTATCAAGAACAGTTTGTGCAGGCAGCACATTATCAGCATTACTCATTGGTGGCAGCACAAAAGCCAGGTTGCCCAGGTCGTCATATACATAATAGGTAGATAGGATCTGCAGGGTTGTACCGCTGTAATTAAATGTGCGTTTCAGTACCACGTGCCCTTCATTATCTTTATATGTTTCTGTTGTGCCCCCCCGGCCGCTTTTCCAGTTTTCATCTTTGGCAATGCCAACATCAAGTTGCGCGGCCAGGTAATTGGCATTGATCCCTGCTGCCCTGGTAAGTGTGCGGCTCCCGTCTGTATTTATTATTACCCCATAAAGCGCAGCAACCATTGTGTTAGCCGTATCCGTTATCGCTGTTGCATTATTGATGGTGTAAACCATTTTTTTGGTGTGCCCGGTAGCATTACCGGCTACAGGTTGCCAGTCGGTACCCGGCGCACCCTGTTCTGTTGCCCGGTTCAATGGTGATGACTCAAAGTTGGTTACCGCAAAGGGCTTGGGGTTATAAACTATGCCGTTGCTCTGCTGGGCACCGGAAGTTGCTGTACTACCGGCGGGGTAATAAAAATTCAGCACACCGGCGCCTGCTGTTAGGGCATCTGTTTTGTAGCCGCCATCAGCTGTAGTTGCTGCATAGGGCAGATATTTTTGTGCTTCCCTGCCAAAAACATCATATACAAAAAGCTGCACCAAATCTTTATCCAGTGGCGAGCCTTTTATCTGGATGCTTTGCAGCTGTCTGCCCAATCCGTCAAAGTATTGTACTGTTTGCATCAGTTCGCAGGTGCTGCGGTTGGCTAAACCCGCAGCTGTATTGATGCCGCCAACGCGAGGTGTCGATGTTAATATATAATTTTTATTGGCACTTAAAGCCGTGGTTTGCGGTACGCAATCTGGGCCAACAATATACAAGCTCAGGCTGCTGCTGCTTGCTGCCGCAAAGCTAAAGGTGGGATTAAGCACTATACTGGTATTGCTGTAATAGGAGCCCGCTACAGGTGTGCCCGTCATGGCGGCATTTACATATGTTTGCGCCTTTGAATATATAGCCGACAGCAAAATGCTGAAAGCTAAAAGTAATGGCTTTAGTTTTGATTTTATGGTGATATGGAAAATGGCCATATGATAGTGGTTTAAGGTTAACGCTTTAATTTAGTATCCCTGGTAATGGAAGCCTGTTATTTTAATAAATTCCAACATTTCTTTCTCCTCCGGTACCGCTATTGATATTTACATTAGTAAATGTAACATGGTTCCCTGCAACCGCTGTCCTTGCGCCCACATAACAGTTATGGCTGTTACTTGAACCAATGGTGGAAAAAGATACACTATAGATTCCGGCAGGTAATACAAGTGTAGACGAACCCGGAGGGCATACATAACTTCTGGCATTCCCGGTACCTGCAGAAAAATTTAATCCCGTTGTAAAATTCATCCCAATGGAATCCGACGTGGAATTACTAAATGTAACTGTTATCGGGTTGGCACATACACAATTGGCATTGGCATAATTTTGACCGTTGGCGTTAACTTCATTTTGAGCCTGGTTATCGGCATCGGCCTGCGAAATAACCGAACTATAGGTTTGGGCAGCTACAACATAATATACCTGCCCCGGCGTGGTACCGGCGGTGCAGGTATTTTTTGTAAAAAGTGTAGATAAAGCCGAATTATAATATTTCAGGATACAGGTGCCGTTCGCATTAGCATATGCCTGACCATATGAAGATGCCGACTGCCCATCATACATCTCACTTACAGCCTGCGCATTGGCATCTGCCTGGGATATTAAAGATGTATACTTACCGGCAGCAACTGTATAGGTTACCGGAGGGCCAGGTATGTAATTTCCCGTTGGGCAATCATTCTTCAAAAAGCTGGCAGACTGTGTAGTATTTAAAAACGGTGTAGCATAATTATATGCGTAGTTTTTTACAATACTACCATTTTGATCTTTAACGTTTATAAGTCGTATAAACTCATCGTATTCAAAATAGCTGTTTTTGTAATTGGCATCGGTTGTGCTTTCAACTTCAACTCCTTTGTAATAATTGGCGGTTGCCATTTGTGCGGTCTGCGGGCTTAACGCTACCTGGTCAACTAAATTACCATTGGTATTAATGCTTACAGCAGTAATGCCGGTTAGCGCCCATTTATATAGGCTCCAATTACTATTGATAGCAGTACTTACGCCATTTACCGTTACCGATCCGCTTCCTTTTGCCCATAAGCTTACATTGTAGTTACCGGATAATAAACCACTTTTGGTGATAACCCCATTATAGCTTTTTGAGCCTGATTTGCTTGACGATGATGAAATGCCGCCTAATGCATATGTCCAGTTACCTAAATCGTCCGTTTCAAATCCGGAGTATGCAATTGTACCAAACGATGCATTATCGGCTTTAGCCAGAGTATTTCCTGATTTATCTAAAATAATAGCAGTTTTAATTCCTCCCTGGTTTTCAAATTCAACAAGGCGGCTCTTGTCGTCATAAGTATTACATACTAAAACAGGTTTAAAGTTATGATCTGCCGGTAATAAAATGGTACCTGAGAATGAACCCGGTGTTCCTGACAAAGGTTGTGTTAGCCGCGCCGTGTAAACTTTAAGCGGTCTGATAATACCACTGTTTAGCGTTTGGTATTCTGTTACGCTTGATTGTACCAAAAAACTACCAGAAGACTTGGTTAGCCACGATTCTGTTAATACAGGTTGATTAATTATATTATTGGTAACAAGTGTAGATAACGAACCACTCAAATTATAATCAAAAGGATAATAAAAATACTTTTTTAAAGTGTTACCATCGGAGTTAAGTTGCGAAGATGTACGGAGCATGTAATAATTGGCATCATAAGTATTTTGTGTAAGTACTTCTTTCGGCGTAACTAAGCCAGTTGATGGGTAGTTATATTCATGTGTAGCTTTTAATTCTGCTCTCCCTATTACAGGATAGTAGTTATTGAATTTATATATAAATCTGATGGCGTACGGATCAGAACTTCCATTAGTTCCAAAAACATCAACTTCCCCATCTTTTGACATATATAATGATCTATAGTTATCATCAATCTTTTGTTGCTGAAATATGTTATACTCATTTACGGTTCGCTTAGTCATGGCGCCGGTTGAGGAAAAATAAGTAGTAGTAAGCGGCAGGCCCACAGCCCAATAAGGTTGGTCCACCGGGCGGTAAGGATAATAGTCCTTCGGATTCCAAAAAGTAGTATAGCTTAGGTCAGAATACTCGTATACTATCTTCCCGTTGTTGTTGCTGCCATTTTGCAGCACTTCTTCTACCCGCCTGTAACCGGCAAAGCTGCCGTCGATATTAGATATTGGATTTACAGGGGTTGTATAAGAAGTTGTCGTCGTATATTTTATATGGGGGTTAGATGGCCATCCTCCGTCATCATAATAACTATTCTTAACAAATGTAAATTCCGGCTGTTCGCCTATAAAGCCGGAAGACAAGCCGTCAATCTCCACATAATTATATTGTTTGACGATATCATTCTGCGGAGTTATGCCGTCATGCAGCGTCCGTTTCTTTATACGTAATCCGGCAACGGTAACATTGCCGCTTGTTCCACGTTTATCGTTAAGTTCGTATTCAAACTCTTCTGAACCTCCGGTTGGATAGATGATTCTCTTTATAATACCTAATTTCGCATAATTCAAATCAGGCGTTCTATCTGCAGCCGGTCCCTGTTCAGTGGGTATCACAAAAGCGGTAGCATTTGTTGAAGCAGTAGCATTTGTTTTTCCATTGTAATAACCCCAAAAATCCAAACCAGCTTCTACTATGGACGAACTATTCACCGAATAGCTGTGTGGCACATTAATTTCATTTAAGTTTTGATCTAAAAAGTAATCGAACGCATACATTGTCTGATGATTATTATTGCTGCCAACCAGGTCAATGGCATTTAAATAATCATTCCCTTTTGTAGCAAAATATGTATTTGTCGTGGGTTGTGTATTGGTATAAGTAGCCTTGGCGCCAGGGCCCCAGTATAGATATTTCAAATAATAACTTTTTACAACTTCTTGCTGGGTGTTAAGAATATCTATCGATTTTAACAAAGGAGATGTAATTGGATCAGTTCCATCCAAAAAGTAATTTAAATTAATTTTAGTTTGATCTGAAAAAGTAATACTCTGTAGGTCCGCTCCTTTTGCCCCAATTCCCACAGAAGTTGATGTGTTCCCGAATGGCATGTCTGATCGTTTACTATACACGCCCATTGATGCTGCACCACCTGTCCATGTTTGCCTAACTATGTATTGATAGGTTATAGATTCTTCGCTAAACGGTGCTTCTATTTTAGTTAATAACCAGGATGATGGGTACTCCTTCATATAATAGACAGCCGTAGGAGTCAGACCTGGGTTAGGATCATATTCTTTAGTTACCTCAGTCTGATTAAAGTAATATTTTATTCCAGCTTCATCAATTATCAGGAACGAGGCTAATTTAAATTGCGTGCTGCTGGTAAAATTGGGGATTATTTTCACTTTACTATCAGTCACTATTATCACCTGCTTGTCTTTACCAATATAAAACTTGCCAGATTTCCCCGGAATACTAAATTCAAAAATATCATGCTGTGAATCTGCGGTTCCGTCGGCATAATTAAAGGTTGGATCAACATTGTTTATTCTGCCGTCGCCATCTGGCTTGTATGTTATACCATTGTTGTATAAAACACCATTCCACTTGGTAATCGGGGTTCCATCTGATGAAGTTTCATTGGTTTGATAATCATCGGGAATACCTCTTGTGTGCCTTACAATGGTACCGCCAGCACGAAGCAGCCAGCCTCTTCCTGTTATATTAGTAGGCTCATTCGCTTTAATACCGCCGGCACCGGTATAAACCAGGCGCATGCTGAAATTCAAAACGGACATTTTCTTTTCATATAGCGGCAAATCTATATTCGCCATCCCGGTGAAGTTATTCATCGGTATATTGTCAATCTTGCTGAATGCATACGCATTCGGGGAATGCATGCTAAAGTTATGCGTATAATCAGATTGAGCCTGGAGGGCCCCCTCTATAAATGAGGTAAAAAATAATACCAGCAATAAACGGTAAAACATAGTTATTAGATTAAAGTGAGTGAAAGGGCCTTTTTTTGTAAAAAATCATGTTGCTGATTACAATCGTTGTATTTATTAATTCAACATGTTGTGAAGAATTATTGATAGCGGTTAATTGGTTTAATTTTATGATAGCTACATGGCTTTATTTGATTTTGTCGGCAAGCAACTCCATTTTCTTGTTTAATCTATCAATTTGTTCCTGCTGTATTTTTAGTTTTGTTTCAAGAGTATAATTATTTTGCGATTGCGCTTTCACCTCTTTATCCTTCTCAATCAAATACAAAGTCAATTCCTCTACCTTTTTAAGCAATAGTTTATTCATCTCGCCCAGGTTGATACCGTTTTTGGCAACCTCCTGCTCAGATGGAATTTCGGGGAGGTGGTGGTTTTGGTCGATGAAAGCTTTTATGTTGGTAAGAGATGCCAATTCATAGCTTTTATCAAAAACATAATCAGCCCAACCTGTTTCTACTCTAATTTCCTTAGCCCTTATTTTTCCGTTAACTGATAAACGGTACGCCGGATCGGGAGTTAAGGTGTTTAAGCCCAGGTTACCGTTAAGATCTGTATACATAACCGGGACAACATTTAACGCAATTTCATTGGCAGGTGCCGTGGTTGTAGTAGATAAGGTAACCAGTTGATTGGCTGTAGTTCCGCCTGAAAGCAGGAATGATTTGATAGAAAAGGCTTTATACCTGGCACCCGTGGTAACGACATAAAAATTAGTAGACGTTCCGCTTTGGTACGCTTTTAAGGTAAAACTGTTACCGCTTGAACTACCCAAGGTAACCTGGTTTACACTTAAGCCATTGCGGTTTGCTATATAGTAAGTGGTTTCGCCGTTGGTATCAGATTCCCAGGCGCCACCAAATATGTCTACCTTTAATTTATTAAAATTGCCCAAATCTGATGGAGAAACATTAATTGTACCTACATATACATATATAGTGGCATTATCGCCCACTATATTATTGCTATACTGCGCCTTTGCCAATACTGGTATCAGGAAGACAAATAAGAATATTAACTTTTTCATTTCGGTTGTTTTTTATTGAGGTGGGTAACTTGTTTTTTCAGATTAGCAAGTTCTTGCGCCATGAACTTAAGCTGAGCAGTATTTTCTTTTTCATTTTTGTCCTTCTCAATCAAATACAGTGTCAACTCTTCCACCTTTTTAAGCAATAGTTTGTTCATTTCGCCCAGGTTGATGCCGTTCTTGGCAACCTCCTGTTCAGATGGAATTTCGGGCAAGTGATGATTTTCATAGATGTAGGTTTTCACATCGGTTAAAGCGGGCAGCGTATAGTCTTTTTTGAAAACGTAATCGGGCCAGTTAGCATATAATTTAACAGTCATAGATGTTGCGATGACATTGCCGTTCACGGCGAATTTATAGCCCTTGGTATCTATTGTTCCTACACCCACATTCCCAGCATTAATGGATAAATAGGTACTACCAGACGTCCCCCAGGATTGTATATCCTGGTTCGGATCCCTTTCCCACCAGGTCCTGGTATCCGTTTGGGGGTTGCCAAATGATACGTCAACAGAAATTCCGTCGTGCAATCTTGCCGTCGTCCAGTCGCTGCCGGCAGCGTTACGTACAATCCAAAGATTGTTTTTGAAGTTATTTGCCGTACCTGCAGTGCTGCTTACCGAACTTAGCAATACGTTATTTTTTGCTACCGAGCCCAGGGGAACACTATTATAAACAGTAAACTTGGCGTATGGGCTATTTGTTCCAATACCAACATTCCCTGCAAAATATCCCTGTCCGTCAGCCCTTACACTGAAATTTGTATTGCCATTTGTTATACCATCATAGTAATAGTTTGCAGCATTATTATTATTGTCTGTTATCGCCCGGAAAATTCCAGCCGGATAATAATAGCCAGCTCCTAGCTGATGACCAGTAAAAAATATTTGCCCGGCCGAGGTTTGGGCTACTATTTTGGTGTTATTATTTAATATATCGTTAGCATCAACCGTAACAGTTTTGGTTTGCGCGTTGGAAAAATGCGTATTGGCTAAACCAGCCAGTATTAGTAGTAATACTTTTTTCATTTACCTATTTATTGGGATTCTTTAAATCCTGTACTTGTTTTTTTAATTCATTAATCTCTTCCCTGGCTTCTATCATATAAAGCGTCATTTCTTCCATCTTTTTAACCAGCAGCTTGTTCATCTCGCCCAGGTTAAGGCCATCTTTAGCAACCTGCTCTTGGGATGGCATATCCGGTAAATGCTGGTTTTGATTGATGTAGCTTTTTACATCTGCGAGGGATGGGAGCTGGTAATCTTGTTTGAAAACGTAATCGGGCCAGTTGGTTATTTCTACTTTAATCTGCTTTGAACGAATATTACCATTTACCGACAAGGCCTCACGCGGTGTTAATGTCCCTATCCCAATATTTCCGGCTCCGTCAATAACCAGGTCATCGCCATAATACCATTGATTTCCTGTTCCTAATTTATTGAACGACCTCCTGGTACCGATAATCATTTTTCCGGTAGCGTTAGAACCAGTAGCTGTGCCCGCTACAGTTATAATTCGTCCTTGTCCCCATATATTGGTGCCGTCGGTATTTGCAGGAATTGCGAATTCTAACTGCGCACCTGCGACAGCCGATCTTGCTCCAGTATTTCCCTGGACAACTAAACCGCCTCCATTCAAAGGGTGCGCATTATCACCGTCGGTATTTGTACCGGTGCCGACAATGTGAAGGTTAGTTGCCGGGGATGTTGTTCCGATGCCAACATTACCAGTAGCCGGAAATGTATTTTGCGCGTAAGAAGATAAAGCTGAAAATAGTACAGCCAATACCAAAAGAAAAAATGATTTCATTTATTTAAAATTGAATTTGTAATTAAAGGTTGCTGCTTTGAGCAGGGCTGATCAAACATGCCATTCAGCGGTTATAACCGTGCGAATAAATAAAGGCGGATAACCTTTATTAGCCACAAGTAATACTATAACCTTAACTGATATTTAATGCTTGTTTGCTTGATAGACCTAGCTTATAGGGAGTATTTTTCATAAATTTGTGATTGGTTTAAGTTTTACGAAAATATTATTTGAAAACCATAAATCCAAAGATTTGAGATAATAAATTTGTGGGTATTGTAATATATTCGTTCCGTCGCGTTTTAAACGATTTAGCAAATTGTTTCCTGCTATACATCACTTCGTGCATAAATCGCTCGTCTATCAACAACCCATCACCTAATAACCGCAACAAACACTTACCCGATACAAAATCCACCGCTCGTATCAAACCTGTGTGTGGTTTGCAGTTGCCGCAATAATTTGCAAAGCGAAAAAAATCGCCTTCAAAATCCGGCCGTTGAATAATGTATTTATTGTCCGGGGCCGAGCTGGGTTGCACCGGCACTCTCGACAGCCTTACGTCTAGTTTTTCGGCCCGAAGGGCAATCGCGATGATCATATTGGTCCTCATAGTGGCAGTGTCTATTTTAACCCGGGCGATAATGCTGTCCAGGGATGTAAAAGATATTTTACCTGTACGGTTAAGCACATTATATGCAATTTCCGGGGATAGCTTGGCAGGTTGCCATTGGCATCATATGTATATGACACCGTTGAAGCCGCGAGGTTCATGAAGCCTGCGCCCGTATAACCCGAGTCGGTGCCATCGGGTATGTTATTGAGCTTATCGGCAATATTAGGATCGTAAGTGTAAGTAAGGTTATCTATCGGTACCGGCGTACCCGATCCCTGCGTACTTGTATTACGCATAAGGCCTGTGATATTGCCGTTGGCATCATAACCGGTTATGGCCTCGTCCCAGCCGTGCCCTGCTGCAAAAGAGGTAGTAGCGGCACTCGTTCGCTCTTCATAGCCCGATGCCGTATACCTGCCCACAGCATCATAAGTATACGTAAATGCCCCCTCGTAACTTTTATTGCCCGCGGCATCCTTATACATCCATTTAACCGAATTGGGGCACCCGTTATAATAAGCTCAGTTGTTAAGGTTTGCATCATTGGTTTCATAATACATTTGCATCCCAAACAAATCAGTATTATCGTCGTTCAGGGTGTCATCGTTACACTATTATTGATACTGGTAAGCTGCTCCCGGATGTTAAAACGGTAATCTATCGTGCGATAATTGCTGTTTAATTATTGGGTTACAATAGCGTAGGTATCGCGGTTAATATCCTTGCCCGGTACTTTCTTCCCGAACATTGTTTTTTGACTTAAAAATCATGGCAATGCCTGCGGCCCGTGCTATTCGCTTATACGGCCTCAGGCATTAAGCGCGAGGCCGGTATTCGCTGCTATCGCTGCTATCCCTATTGCGAACCGCCGGTAGATAAAAACACCTGGATGAAATTAAGGATCCGGGTGTTCTATATTTAGCGGAAATACGGTAGTTGCAAACTAAAAGCATAGCCGTTCGAAGAGACATTCGAACAGCGGTAGACTACGGACAACAGGGAAGGCTGTGGCATTACTAATGACAATAGTGTGCTTCTGATATTAAGACTTTTCGTTTTTCTTTTGTCTACCCCCCCAGGCTGGCGCACGCGTGTCGCGTGTGCCAAGTTGTTTAGCACAAATCTTGTCATTTACAAAAATTCAATATCAACGAGTCCTTTACCATCGGCATAATCAATAGCGCTTGAATATTTCCAGTACCATGGTTCGTCAACAAAGCCGGCCGCTACCGGGTTGTTGTGAAT
>NZ_JBFUIJ010000082.1:0-14990 GCF_056401935.1 Mucilaginibacter sp. P4_D1 | reverse complement strand
TTCCTCAAGAATAAACAAAATGGCAATAGGTTTTCTTAGCCATATTTGAACTCTACCATGAATAAAAAAAGCCGGACTTTCGTCCGGCCATGGTATCGTTCGCAAATATTATTGCTGGCAGGTTGCACCTCTGCAGAGCCTGGGTACTCTTATATCTGCATTTGCTATATACTGCTTTTTTTAGCTAATTCCACCAACTATTTTTGGCATCATTACCGAAAACAAAAACATACGAATATATATAAACATTTATATATAAGATAGTTAACTACTATACAAAGTATAAAAAAATATAAGAAAAGTATCAAAGAGTATCAGAAAAGTGCATAAAAAGTGGGAGAAAAGTATGTCAACAGTATGTGTAAAGTGTAGTGTTTAAATGATGGACAAACCAGTCAAAAAATTACTTAAATCTGATAGCCTTCACCGGCGAAATCCGGCTCACGAGCATCGATGGCACAAAAAGCACCAGCAGGCAAATTACCAATGTACCCAGGTTAAGCAGCAATACGTCCCATAAACCAAATTGCACAGGTACAAAGGTCATATAATACGAAGCCTGGTCGAGTTTAAAAAAATGGGTTTGCTGCTGAAAATAGCCCAAACCAAGCCCAAGCGCATTGCCTAACAACAAGCCGAGGCCTATCAGGTAGGTGGCATTATATAAAAATATTTTCCGGATGTTCCAGTTGGATGCACCCATGGCTTTAAGCATACCAATCATGGCTGTGCGTTCTAAAATCATGATCAGCAGGGCCGATATCATGTTGATAACCGCGACAACAACCATCAACACCAGCATCACTACCGAGTTTACATCCAATAATTTCAACCACTCAAATATGTTAGGATAATCCTCCATAACCGTTCGCGATTTTAACCTCACCGGTAAAATTTGATCCAGTTTATCTGCAGCAAAATCCACCTGGTCAAAATCGACTACACGCAGTTCGTACTGCCCTATTTCACCGGGTTTCCAATCGTTCAGCCGGTTTATCAGCGATAGCGAACCTATTACARATGTTTTGTCAACCTCCTCTACCCCGATATTAAAAATGCCCTTTATTTTAAACTGGCGCTTACGCAAGGGCTCCTGTACAAAATACATCAACAACTTGTCGCCCACCTTCAGCTTTAACCGGTTGGCGGTTTGTTGCGATAGCATGATCTCTTTTTGGGCTTCAACAGAATCTTTAAAGTCGATCACATCGCCGGCAACCATCATCTTTTTAAAGTATGACCAGTCGTACGTTTTATCAACGCCCTTTAGTACCACGCCCTCAATTTCGTTATTAGCTTTAATAATTCCGGGCTTGGTAGCGGTTGGCATTACATGGGTAATCAATGGGCTTTTACGCATCCGCGCTACAAAACCAGGGTCTTCAACAATAGGCGAGCTCTCGTATGAACTGTTCAGGTCGAACTTAATAACGCGTATATCACCGGCAAAACCCCGAACTTTTTCGCGAATCTCGTGTTTAAATCCTTTTACAATGGCCAATGATAATATCATTACCCCCAAACCAAGCATAATACCAATAATGGCAATACGTACAATCAGTTTTGAAAATGTACGCTTTGACTTGAATGTTATACGGGCTGATATAAAGGAGGCGAAACTCAATGCAGAATGATTTTTAGTACCTTCGCAAATATGCGGTTTTGCTATTAAACCTGCTACTTTTTAAATTGTTTCAAAACAATATTCTATGAAAATTATACCTGTTTTTTTACAAAGCGCCTTAATAGCAGTATTAAGTGTACATACAGCCTGCGCCAATCCGGCTTCTAATTCTAAAACCTCGCTGAAAGAAGGAAAAAACGGTAAAAAAATTAATACAGAAATATTGACCGGCGCCGATCAAATTCCGCTGTATTTTGACTATCTTAAGGGAAAAAATATCGGGATGGTTGTTAATCAAACTTCTGTTATTGGCAAAACCCTTACACCCAGTGTTGATAGTTTACTAAAACGTGGCATCAGCATTAAAAAGGTATTTGGACCCGAACACGGTTTTCGCGGCAATGCCAGCAATGGCGCCGTAGTAAACGATGCCGTAGATGCCAAAACAGGCTTGCCCATCATCTCGCTATATGGCAACAAACATTACAAACCAACGGCCGACGATCTGAAGGATATAAACCTGATGATATTTGATATACAGGATGTTGGAGCAAGATTTTACACCTATATATCAACCCTGCATTATGTAATGGAGGCTTGTGCCGAAAACAATATCGAACTGATGATACTGGACAGGCCAAACCCGAATGGCTACCTGATTGATGGCCCCATACTGGATACCGCTTACCATTCCTTTGTGGGCATGCATCCTATCCCCATAAGCCATGGCATGACCATTGCCGAATATGCCAAAATGATAAACGGCGAACGCTGGCTAAAAAACGGCGTGCAGTGCAAGTTAAAAATAATAAAAGTGGCCAATTACAGCCACAATATGCCTTATAAGCTGCCTGTAAACCCATCGCCCAATTTAAATACCGAACAATCTATTTTACTTTACCCCAGCACCTGCTTGTTTGAAGGTACAACATTTAGCCTGGGCAGGGGAACTTACTTTCCATTCCTGGTGTTGGGGCACCCCCTGTTAAAGGGCATTTATACTTATTCCTTCACTCCTGTTGGCATCCCCGGCATGAGCGAGAACCCTCCGCAAAAAGATAAACAATGCTTCGGCATCGACCTTAAAAATTACACGCCGAACCAAATACGGGCCATGGGGCACATTAACCTATCATGGCTGATAGAACTTTATAAAGCTTTCCCGGATAAAGAGCATTTTTTTAATGCATATTTTAACAAGTTAGCAGGCGGCAAAGAATTGCAGAAACAGATTGCCGATGGCAAAACAGAGGCCCAGGTCCGCGCAAGCTGGGAACCGGGTTTAAAGCAATTTAACAAAACACGTAGCAAGTACTTATTGTACAATTAATAAACGAAGCAAATAAAACAGCATATACCATGAGAATTGTATTTATGGGCACCCCCGATTTTGCAGTTGCATCGCTTGATGCTTTAATAAAAGCCGGCAGCGATATTGTTGGCGTTGTCACCGCCCCGGATAAACCCGCAGGGCGTGGGCAAAAACTGAACGAATCGGCAGTGAAACAGTATGCGGTAGCCAATGGACTAAAAGTATTACAACCTGAAAAGCTGAAGAATCCCGAATTTTTGGCCGAACTTAAAGGCCTTAAGGCAGATTTACAGGTGGTTGTTGCCTTCAGGATGCTACCTGAAGCTGTTTGGACAATGCCTGCCAAAGGAACCATTAACCTGCACGCTTCGTTGTTGCCACAATACCGTGGCGCTGCACCTATTAACTGGGTAATTATAAATGGCGAAAAGGAAAGCGGCGTAACTACTTTTTTCCTGAAACATGAAATTGATACCGGTGATGTATTGTTTACCGAAAAAATAACCCTAACCGGAACCGAAACAGCCGGCGACTTGCACGACCGGCTGATGAACAAAGGTGCAGGCCTGCTGGTAAAAACAGTAAAGGCGGTTGAAAGCGGCCGTTATCATGAACATCCGCAGGTACAGTTGTTAACCGGTGAAGAGCTTAAACATGCCCCTAAAATATTTAAGGAAGATTGTAAGATAGACTGGTTGCAACCGGCTAAAGCTGTATATAACAAAATCCGTGGCCTAAGCCCCATCCCTACCGCCTATACCGACTTGAACGGTAAACTATTAAAAATTTACGCCTCAGAACTTTTGATTGATGAGCCGGCAATACAACCCGGCGGCTTCCTTACCGATGGTAAAACATTTTTAAAATTTGCCGCCAAAGGAGGTTTTATCAGTGTAAAAGACATACAGCTGGAGGGCAAAAAACGTATGGGTATTGRGGATTTTCTGAGAGGGGTGAAATTGTGATGGATCAATCATTGGAACAAGAAAATCCTGACTGGCTTTCATTAACAGAAGAACAGCGGGAAGGGGTACTTAAAGCCTATGAAGAAAGTGAGGATGAAGAAAACCTCATTCCGTTGGAGGACATAATTGCGAAATACGCAAAGTGGCCTTTTCTAACTTAGAGTCAAAAACATATTACTTTTTCTGATACTTCCTTGCCATCTGCATTGTTTTTACCCGTAAATGCTGCGCCTCATTGGCAAGATTGGCCGTACTGGTTATATCGGGCATGTTTTTGTCCTGGTACTTTTCAATAACGGGGAGGGTTGCAACTATTTTCAGCACAGCATGATAGTCGCCAATTTTTATCTGATTACTATCAATGTGCGCTTTTAAACTGGCAAACCTGCTTATTTTATCCATATATTTCAATTTACTATCGGCTATTAATGCACTAAGCTGCGCCCGCAACACGGTATCTTTTATAGCTGTTAATGATTCGTTTGCCGAAAAGTAATAACCATCTGATTTTGCAGCATAATTGTTAAACGCCTTTAAACTATCGGCTATGCCGCCGTTAAAATGGGTTAGCTGTTCTTCCAGCCTTTGGAGTTGCGGATCTTTTTTTGCCAGGTCGTCATAAATCTCATCCATTAACGAACCCGAAGGCATCCTCTTCAGGCTAAAGTCTGATTTATCGTCCTTTAACGGTTCGGGCATATCGGTTTTCGGTGTAGCAATATCTTTCGAAGGCGTAGAGTTACATGCCGAAAAAAACAGGATGATGAGCACAGTTGATAATAAGGCGGTTGCTTTCATAATTGATTATATGTAATAGGAGAAGGAATATTTAGTATTGTTACTGTTATGGCCAACGATATTCTAATCAAGCCAAAGTCAAAAATTACAACTTAACGTTTTTTAACACCTGTTATTGCTACTTTTGGGGCCATAAAATACGGAGTACCCGATGGCAAATTACAGCGAGCGCATAGCACTACTAAAAAAACAGATCCAGCCTCTACGCGATCAACTAATTCAACACGAATTATATAAAAACATTAATTCTTTGGATGAATTAACCGTTTTTATGGATCACCATGTGTTTGCCGTGTGGGATTTTATGTCGCTGTTAAAATCGTTGCAACAAAAGCTTACCTGTACTGCCACACCCTGGATGCCAACCGGTAATGCCAATACACGCTACCTGATCAATGAAATTGTAACCGGCGAAGAAAGCGATGTTGACGAACAAGGCAACCGCACCAGTCATTTTGAACTATACCTGCGCGCTATGCAGCAGGCCGGTAGCGACGCTATTGCTATTAACAATTTATTTCATGAATTAAACTTCGGCAAACATATCGACGAAGCTTTAATTATTGCTGATATCCCGTTGGCGGCCCGCAATTTTATGCTGCATACTTTTGATGTTATCGGCACCAACAAAAACCATGTGCAGGCTGCGGTATTTACCTTTGGCCGTGAGGATTTAATCCCCGATATGTTTGTGAGTATTGTTAAAGAACTCAGCCGCCAACTGCCCGGCAAGGTTGATATTTTGCTTTACTACATGGAGCGCCACATTGAAGTTGATGGCGACCACCACTCCCACCTGGCCTACGAAATGACCGCCGAGCTTTGCGGTGACGACGACTCCAAATGGGAAGAAGCAACCACTGCCGTACAAGAGGCATTGCAAGTAAGGATCGCCCTTTGGGATGGTATACTGGCAGCTATTAAAGCGCCGGTAGCCGTACAGTAGTGATGTGAGATCATCGCCACTAAAGACATTCATTATTATTACTGCATGCAGTAGCAGGGTCAATATCAACATCAAATCAATCTTGATACTTGATACTTACTACTTGATACTTTTTTACAACTTATTCAGTTCATCCATCAAAACCTTACTTACCCGGTTAAAATAGCGCCTTACGCCAAAGCCCATTACAGTTTGGATGCCGCGGGTGGCATTGGTTAAAAACACTTCGTCGGCCTCGTAAAGGATGTCGGGATTTATCTGGGCTTCTGTAATATCTATGTTATTATCCTGGGCAAGCTTTATCACCACCTGGCGCATTACACCTTCTACACAGCCTTCGCTTAGTGCCGGCGTGTACAGGTGGTTCTGGTAATGGATAAATATATTCGAACTGCTGGCCTCGCATAAAAAGCCGCTTTGGTTCAGCAGGAATACATCATCAAGTTTGTTTTGCGTTTTATAGATACCCGCCATTACATAAATAAGCGAGTTACAGGTTTTGATGTTGGATAGGTAATTGGATGGCTTGGGCAATTCGGTAAATACATCCATGATCAAGCCTTTCTCGTTCAAAAAGTACCTTGGTTCGTCAGATGCTGTAAGCTCCAGGCAATAGCCCATTTTATTTTGGGTGGGCGTATACAATCCCTCGGCATCCCGGTAAACCGTCAGGCGCAGGCGGCCGTGCCTAACCTTGTTGCGCCTGGCAAGTTCCTCCACAATGTCCTTTAAAAACCAGGTATCCATTTGTGAATAGCCATCAATTTTAAGCGCTTTCATGCCGCGTTGCAGGCGGTCGGCGTGCAAATCGGCAAATTTAAGCTGTCCTTTCATCAGGCGCATACTCTCAAACAAACCGTCGCCATATTTAAATGCACGGTTTGCTACGCTAAGCAGCAGGCTGCTTTGAGGCAGTATTTGTCCGTTAAAATTGATTAACACTGGTGTCATTTTCAGATGTGCAGATTACAGGTGTGCAAATGTGCAGATTTTAAAACCGGATTGATTTATAAATGCCGTCTGCTTTATTAAAACTTAAACTACTGGGAAAAAATTATCCATTTAGCCACAAATCATTCTTAATTACTCCTCACTATTAGTATTGGCCTGGTTATCAGCCGCAGTATACCTGCGCCATTTTAGCAGCACGCTTTCAAAATCGGGTGGCAGGGGCGATTCAAACAGTACCTGCTTTTTCTGGGTTGGGTGTAAAAAGCCCAGGGTTTGGGCATGCAGTGCCTGGCGGGGCATCAGCTCAAAACAATTCTCTACAAATTGCTTGTATTTACTGAATACCGTTCCTTTCAAAATCTTATCTCCGCCATAGGTGGCATCGCTAAACAAGGGATGGCCAATATGCCGCATGTGCGCACGAATCTGGTGAGTGCGACCGGTTTCCAGCTGGCATTCTATCAGGGTAACATACCCCATACGTTCCAATACCTTGTAGTGCGTTACCGACCATTTGCCTTTCTCCGGGTCGTCATAAATAGACATTACCCGCCTATCGGCAATACTGCGGCCAATATAGCCCGTTACGGTGCCATCTTCAACCAAATCGCCCCAAACCAGGGCTATGTACTTGCGGGTAATGGTGTGGTCAAAAAACTGCTTGGCCAGCCAGCTCATGGAGCGCTCATTTTTGCTGATGAGCAGCAGGCCCGAGGTATCTTTATCAATACGATGAACCAGGCCCGGCCGGCCATCGTTACCCGGTAATGTTGGCAATTGCTGAAAGTGGTAAACCAAAGCATTTACCAATGTGCCGGTATAATTATTATAACCGGGGTGTACCACCATACCAGCGGCTTTATCAACCACCAGTACGTCATCATCCTCGTAAACAATATTAATGGGGATATTTTCCGGATAAACCTCTGTGTCGCGTGGCGGATGGGGTAATACAACCGAAATTACATCCAGCGGCTTTACGCGGTAGCTGCTTTTTATAGGCTTATCATTCACCAGCACATTTCCCAGTTCAATGGCATTCTGAATGCGGTTACGCGAGGCATTCTCTACCCGGTGCATCAAAAACTTATCAATGCGCAGCAGCGACTGACCCTTATCAACCACAACGCGTAAGTGTTCAAATAAATCCTGTTCTTCCTGCTCTATCAGCTCGGGTTCGTATGCCATTTGGGCGCAAAAGTAATCGTTTTTTGTGGTAGGTTAAGCGTAATATTGCAATAGCATTAAGGGCAGGTTATTTTTATGAATATTGATCTCGAAATTTTTAGTCCGGTACATCAAATTGCAAATCCGTTGTTTGATGCGCACGAGGTTAAAGTTTTTTTGAAACGGGATGATCTCATTCACCCCATGATATCGGGCAATAAATGGCGCAAGCTTAAATACCTGCTCAAATCGGCTCAAAACCAGCACAAAAATCATTTGGTAACATTTGGCGGGGCATATTCCAATCACTTATTGGCAACAGCGGCGGCGGCAGCTAAATTCGGCTTCAAATCTACAGGCATTGTACGTGGCGAAGAGGTTGATAACAACACATTGTTTTTATGCAAACTGCACGGCATGCAACTGTTATTTACCGATAGGGATAGCTACCGGGATAAACCCGCATTATTCCAAAAACATTTTGGCAATAATGAGCAGGCTTTTTTTATTGACGAAGGCGGCTCATCTACAGAAGGCGCCCAAGGCTGCGCCGAACTGGTAAACGAACTAACCGATAGCTACGACCATATTTTTTGCGCCTGTGGCACCGGAACCACCGCCGCAGGCATTATTAACGGTTTAACCAGCCAGCGGTTTACAACAAAATTTAATGCTGTCCCTGTGTTTAAAAACGGAGGTTTTATCAGGGATGAGATTAACCATTTTTTAACCAATCCTGTCGATTATGACCTGCATACCGACTACCATTTTGGTGGATATGGAAAAGCAACCGATGAACTTATTGGTTTTGTAAAGCATTTTGTGGCTGCCACCGGCATTGTTATTGAACCTGTATACACCGGTAAAATGATGTACGCTTTATACGACATGATTGGCAAAAACCATTTTAAACCCGGAAGTAAAATACTGGCCATTCATAGTGGTGGAATTTGGGGATTATTGGGAATGAAGGATAGGTTTTAAGGATAGATGGCTAAGAAATCAACTATCCTCACGGCACCTTAACTGCCTGCCGGGCCAGCAATTGCCATTCTTTTCCATTTTTAACCCAAACCAACAAAACACCCAGCTTAACTGCGCCCGGGCCCTTGCCTGCATCATTGGTAGCAGCCGACAATATGTGCCTAACAATAGCGGTATTACCCGATATCGTAATTGTTTGCCCCGTAAAATCAATAGCTGTAAAAACTGATGCGCCGCTGGTAAAGCTGTGTATAAACTCCTTTTTGTTTTGCACTTTGCCACTGGAGTGACCGTAGCTCAAGCTATCAGCCGCTATTTTATCCAGGGATAAGCTATCGGCACTTATCATCGTAAGGCGCAAGCGTTCAACTGCATTGGCAACTTCTTTAGTATGCGGATTCTGTTGGGCATCCGCGGCTCCCGGGGCAATAACACTCATAATTATCAACAAAAACAGGATTTTAATGGCGTTAAATATTTTCATGATTTTCAGTTTAGCTGTACAGTACCTCACTTAATTATTTCTTTTGTTTAACCTGGGCCAGCAACCAGGCCGATATATCATTTGCGGCTTTATCATTTTCATATCCCGCCGGTAAACGACCGTTGGTATACTCATTGTAAAGCCATGGGTCGGCAATAGCCAATACCGTTCCTTTGCCAAATTTAGCCTGGGCTATTAAGGTTAATCCGTTTTTTACCAAAGCGGGCTTTGCCGGTAAAATTGTACTTATGGAGCACACGTCTTTCATAAATATTTTTTGCGCGGTTTTAAAAAGCGGGTTGCCGGTGGTTATAATAGCACCATCCTCAAAATGGCTGTCGTCAATTACATGGTTCTGCAGGTCGTTATTAAAATTCATTCCGAATTTATTGGCCAGTATATTAAAGTGAGGCAGTTCAACATTGGCGCTATCATTCGCAAGCATTACCAATACACCACCAGCTTTTACCCATCGGGCAATTGCACCGGCATCTTGTTCGGTTATGTAGTTTGGTTTTGGGCTCTCTTTTTTAGTATCGGGATCAACGATAATATAAATAGACGTACCCTTTAAATTATGTGCTGAAGGAGCCGCTGGAAGCGAATCTAAAGTAGCGCCGCATTTTTTGAAAGCATCTCCCCAAATAGAATAACCGGTATTTTCCTTTTCGTCCCATAAATAATGGAAACGCTTAGCCTCGCCAGCAACGGTATGCACTTCGCGATTAAAAAAGTAATCTAACCGCACAACCTGCGCTGTTGCTTTGTAGCCCTGGCAAAGCATTAATACACCTATTAAACTTTTTGCAAATAACCGGTAACGCATAATTACATAATTTAAGAGCCAATATAGGTACAAGTATAACTGGTTTTCAAATGTATTGCCGAACAGGCAATTTTATTCGATACCGTAGAGAAATATTTACTACATCGATATAGTTATATCGGAGCTAAAAGCAAAATGCATAAGGCTTAAAACCAATAATAAAAGTTAGCGGCCAGGCCGTGATGAATCGCGGATGCAAACCTGGGTGGGTAAAACAACCGTTTCAAATTCGGTTACAGGCCTGCGGCTCTCAATCAAACTGATAAGCATTTCAGTAGCTTTTTTACCTATTTCAAATCCAGGCTGGTAAACTGTGCTTAACGATGGGTTTAAAACATCGGCCAATTGGGTATTGGTAAAGCCAAGCAAGGCAATATCGGCAGGTATTTTAAAGCCCAGCTTATGCAGCAACATCAGGGTTGTGGTAGTTATCCTGTCAGATGCTGTAAAAATAGCGTCGGGGCGATTGGGCGAAAGGAGTAATTCGTTAAGCGCGCTTTCAATCTCAATGAGGTCTTTACCACCGTGAAGGCAATATTTTATAAACCCGTCGTTTTGCTCCAGGTTGTTTTGGGCAAGGGCAGCCTGGTATCCTTTTAAGCGCTCGGCCGTGATAGATACATTTACCGAACTAGTTATATGGGCAATTTTGCGATACCCGGCCTCAATTAATGATTGTGTTGCTTTAAAAGCCCCCTGAAAGTTATCGGCAATCACTTTGTGCGTATCAATTTCGTCGCTTACACGGTCAAAAAAAACAATAGGCAGACCCTTTCCGTGAAGATCTTTGAGGTGGGATATATCGGCAGTTTCTGTTGATAAGGATATAAGCAAGCCATCAATTGCGCGGTACATCAAATGGCTTACGTTTAATTTTTCAAGCTCATACGATTCATGGGTTTGGGTAATAAACACATTATAGCCACTGGCGTGGGCAACAAACTCGATGCCGTTTATCACCTGCGAAAAAAAATGATTATCAATGGTTGATACAACTATACCTAAAGACTTGCTGTTACCCTTTTTTAAGCTGCGGGCCATGTGGTTGGGCTGATAGTTAAGCCTTTTTGCACACTCGCGCACAAGTGCTTTGGTTTTTTCGCTTATTTCATAACTATCCTTGAGCGCTTTAGATACCGCCGATGTGGAAATCCCCAGCTCTTTAGCAATATCCTTTATGGTAACAACCGCGAAATTCATATCCCTTTTTAGCTTTAATGGCAAGTTTAGCTACAATTGTAATTTATTGCAGCTAACAAACCTAAGATAAGTGAGATAAATTTCGCGGTGAAAAGTAGCGCGATTAAATTGTTACACGCCGCCAAAAATAGAAAAGCCACCATCCACACAAATCATAGACCCGGTTACAAATTTAGATGCATCGCTTAGCAGCCATACTAATGCGCCAATCAACTCATCCGGGTGGCCAAAACGTTTAAAAGGCGTTTGCTTTATCACCAGCTGGCCACGGTCGGTATAGCCCCCTTCGGGTTTGGTCAGCAGGTTCCGGTTTTGTTCTGTCAGGAAAAATCCAGGCGCAAGGGCATTCATCCTGATGGCATCGCCATAACGATTAGCCAGCTCAACTGCAAACCATTGGTTGTAACAATCAACAGCCGCCTTGCCTATATTGTAGCCCAATACTTTGGTAATAGCCCGCTTTGAATTCATTGATGAGATATTAACAATACTGCCTTTACCAGTTTGCGCTATGGCCTCGCCAAATACTTGTGTGGGGATGATGGTGCCCCAGGTATTTAAATCCATTACGGTTTTCATGCCGGCTATATTCATTTTAAAAATGTCTTCATCGGGCTGTAAAACACCTTGCGGCATGTTACCCCCTGCCCCATTTACCAGGCCATCCAGCCTGCCAAACGTATCCATCAGTTTGGTTTTAGCGGCTTGCAGTTCTTCTTCGTTTAAAACATCGGCAACCAATGCTACCGCTTTGCCGCCATTTTGATTGATGGCATTGGCACGCTCTTCGGCAACCTGGGCATTGCGGCCCAAAATACCTACGGCGCCGCCTGCTTCAACAATACCGTTTATAAAGGCGCTGCCCAATATGCCCGTTCCACCTGTTACTACAATTACTTTACCGGCTAAAGAGAAATTATTTTCCAATGTATATTATTTTATTGATGGTGATTACCTGAGATCTGTAATAGCAATGGGGTCCATATCGGTATAGTCAAGGTTCTCGCCTGCCATACCCCAAATAAAGCTATAGCTTGCCGTACCGCTACCCGAGTGGATGCTCCATGGCGGCGATACCACGGCATCGTAATTATTCATAGTGATATGGCGGGTTTCGTTGCCCTCGCCCATGTAATGGAATATCTTTTGCCCCTCGGGAACATCAAAATAAAAATAAGCTTCCATCCGTCGGTCATGTACATGCGATGGCATGGTATTCCATACGCTACCCTCGTGCAAAATGGTAAGCCCCATAACCAGCTGGCAGCTTTTGGTGCCTTCCAGGTGGATGTATTTATTAATAGTACGATGATTTGCTGTTGATGCCGAGCCAAGAGTAACTTTTACAGCATCGGCATGGGTTAACAAGGTTGTTGGGTAGGTTGCATGGGCCGGGGCCGAAAGCAAGTAGAAAACTGCCGGCTCATTGCTGTTTTTACTGGCAAAATGTACGCTTTTAGTGCCCTTGCCAATGTACAGGCAATCAAGTTTTTTTACATCATAGGTAATGCCATCGGCAATTACAACGCCATCGCCCGCCACGTTGATAATACCAATTTCGCGGCGCTCTAAAAAATACTGCGCACGCAGGTTTGGATAATTTGGCAGCAGCAGTTGGGTATCCGTTGGATTGGCAAAGCCAACTATCATACGGTCATAGTGGGTATAAGTACAATTGATTGCACCTTTTTGTACCTGCTTATCTATCAAAAAACGCGACCGTATGGTAGCAGTATCATATCGCTTAAAATCCTCCGGATGTACACTTTGTATTACTTTCAATGGTATCATGTATTAAGGTTAATGCATGCAATTCTACAACCCGCGCTATTAATTAAAAAGATATCCTTCGCTTATTTTTACTTCAACGTTGTAGTAGCTGTAGTAAAGGTATAAATATTATCATTTGTCGTTGAGCATAGTTGCAAAACCAGCATGCACCGTGTGAATGTAATGCTTATAGCTTCATACTTGCAGACCCATTAAAACCCATAAAATACCTTTTACAACAAAATATATCTCCTTAATAATTAATAATTTAAATAAAATGTTTCTGTAGCAGAAAACTTTTTTCAAAAAAATGAGTTTTTAGCATTAAATCATTAAGATTCTTAATGACGTTTATTAATAAATTAAAACTATGAACTATTCTACATTGAAGAAATCAGCCGCGTTGTCGTTTGCATCTTTGATGGTTGTAGGTATGGCTAATGCTCAAACCGATTCCACCAAAACAGCAACTACTACCACGACTGAAGCCTCTACCGCCAAGGTATTTGGTGGTATTGGCCAGTACAACACATTCAGTATTGGCGTTAGCGCCGGTATCACTGATGGGCTTGTTCCGTTTACCATTAACACTACCAACAAATTTAAAGCTGATTTGGGTTATGGTTTGTATTTAAGGCAGCAGCTATCGCACACATTCAGCTTGCAGTTAGACTATTTAGGTGGCAAGGTGCATGGCATAGACGAAGCTGGTAAACCGAAGTTTGGCATTACCGAATACAAAACCAGTTTTAACTCTGTGGCTTTAAGCGGCGTGTTCAATATTGCAAGTGTTAGCTTTTTACACCGCAAAAACAGCGTTAACTTTTATGGTTCTGCAGGTTTAGGTTTAGACATGTACAAACCTAAAATGTATGTTACGGATGCAGGTGCTACAGTGAATGACCCTTACGGACACACCGTAAAAGAATTATACGCACCTGTTGGCGCTGGTGTAAAATTCAGGTTATCTGATGCGGTAGCCCTGAACTTAGGCTACACTGTAAGCTTTGTACAAGGTTATAATTTTGCAGGCAAAAACACCTACCCAACTTTCAGCCACTACTCTTATACCTATGGTGGGTTAGAGTATACTTTTGGCCCAAAATCAAAACAGAACTTAACATGGGTTAACCCGGTTGCTCAAATGTATGATGAATTGTACGATGCAGCCCTACGCCAGGAAGTTGAAGCTTTAAAAGGCCGTGTAACCAATGTTGAAACCGCGGTTAGCGACCTGAAAAAAGATTCAGATGGTGACGGTGTTGCCGATCAGTTTGACAAATGCCCGGGTACTGCTGCAGGCAGCGTAGTTGATGGTTCTGGTTGCGTTATTGTATTCCCCAAACCGGATTCTACTTTGAGCGCTAAGCCTATTGCCACTCCTTACTCAAACATCCAGTTTGAATTTGACAGCTCGGTATTACGTACTTCATCTTACCCGGTATTAGATGCCACATCGGCTGATCTGCGTGCTTCTGGTAAAGGTGTTGAAGTTGATGGCTTTGCTTCAGCTGAAGGTACTGCTGCTCATAACCTTTCTTTATCAAAAGATCGTGCTAACTCTGTAAAAACTTACCTGGTTAACTCTGGTGTTGATGCCAAGAAAGTAAAAATCAAAGGCTATGGCGAAACTAAGCCAATTGCTGATAACTCAACAGAAGATGGTCGTGTATTAAACCGCCGGGTTCAGTTTAAACAAAAATAATTGTTAATAAAAACATTATTTGCGAAAGAGGCTGTATCATAAATCATGATCAGCCTCTTTTTTATTATTAATGGTTTATTGCTATAAAATCAATTAGTTATCTATGGTTTTATTTGTTTTAACAATCTGATTTTCATATATTTAAAGTATAGATATATGAGATATGGCAATCAGACAACCTGTTTTCAAACACTATGATCAGCAGCAAATATTAGCTATTCCGCCAACCCTGGAGGAGCTAATCCCGCAATCCCATCC
>NZ_JBFUIJ010000081.1:0-15748 GCF_056401935.1 Mucilaginibacter sp. P4_D1 | reverse complement strand
GTACGTATCTTTTTTTTGATAAAGAACAATTCAACATCATAATTATAAGCTATAATTAGCAGGTAAAATTCGGCGGTTTGCCGGGCGATTCAATGTAAGGATCGTTAACATGGTAGGCTATAGGGCTTGAAACAGCTCTAAGTAGTGTTGAAAAGGCAACAAACTGATAGTCTATCACCTGGAAACTATAATCGTTTCCTGTACCCGACTTTTTAAGCGAATCGTGACMTTTTTTGCTGAGCGGTACGTCATTGATTTCTTTAGCAATAACCAGATTGGCAGATACCAGGCGGGTTTTAACACTATTGGCGATACAAATGAACGACATGGTATCAGGCGACATTTTGTATCTTAAATAATTATAATAAACACCTTTTAGCTGTAACTGGCCGTTATCCCTAACATAATGATCCCATTTTTTTATGCCGGGAAGGTGAACGGGAATTTTGATTTCAACAAGTTTGGTAGCGTCAATCTTGTTTTCGTAAATCTCTTTCACTATCTGTACCTCGGATTGATGTATGAAATACTGAAATACAAACTGGTATCCGCCCAAATTGAACAGATGCACGTTAAGTAATAGTATCGCAATAAACCTTTTCACTTTTCCAGATTAACTATTAGGGTAATAATTACTGGTAAATATATTGTTACAATATTATTAAAACAAATAAATTTAAAAATTGTAGCCCGCAAGGTTTTAAACACGCGTTGATAAATCAATTGGTTAGTTGATAATAATAWCTTATTACAACAAAATAGCCCCTGGCGAGTTGTAAAATCGCGAGATTTTTAAACTCGGTATTAACTGTAAAATTTTCTCAATTAGTTACCTTGCTTCATCCCTTACACCGATTAAATTTATGAAATGATAAATAGAAAACACTTTTCGGCATCAAATATCATATTTGTAGTGCTCATGGTATTGGTTGTAATTACCTGGCTAAACCCTAGCGCCAAAGTCGAACTCATACGTGGGCTGATGGCAGTTGGTGCTTTTAAGCCAGATCCTGATGATTATGCCCGTAACCATAAAGAGCCTGTTAGGCTACCCGACTATAGTTACCGGGATACATCAGGAAATATTATATCTATATCCGGCCTGAAAAACAAAGTGGTATTTGTGAATTATTGGGCCACCTGGTGTCCACCCTGCCTTGCCGAAATTCCATCAGTTAATAAGCTTTTCATGAAGTTTAAAAATAACGCCAATATTGTTTTTGTGATGGTTGATACCGATAACGACCTGCTAAAGTCGGCTAGGTACCTCAAAAACCATCATTACAGCCTGCCATTATATACATCGGTTAATAAATTTCCGGATACTTTACCGGATGGTACCATACCAACAACGCTAATATTTGGTAAGGACGGCAAGCTAAAATACAAACACACGGGCGCAGCCGATTACGACAGCGATAAGTTTAATGAGTTTTTGCAGAAAGAAGCGAAATAGAGTCAAGAATCAAGACAAAAGAATTTCTAAGTGAAATTCAAACAAAAGCCTATATCTATATATACGGGCTCACCGTACTATAGTATTGAAAACACAACAATTCGTTACGCTCAACTCACCATTCATTAATAATTTTTATTGTTAAAACAACACTTATTAATTATTTTTTCTTTTCTTTACAGCATAAACCTGTTATTCCATGAAAAGAAATTTGCTCTCATCACTTGGCGCTGCCGCCTTGTGTTTAATTTCGGCATCCGGTTACAGCCAAACCGGAACGCTCAGTATCAGTACCGATTCAAAAACAACCATCAGCAAGCACATTTACGGGCAATTTGCCGAGCATTTGGGCCATGGCATTTATGGTGGTTTTTGGGTTGATAAAAACCTGCCGGTAAAAAAACAGGACAGGATTAGGCTGGATGTGGTAGAAGCATTAAAGAAGATAAAAATACCTAACCTGCGCTGGCCGGGCGGATGTTTTGCCGATGAATACCATTGGCGCGATGGCATTGGCCCCTCTGCATTGCGCCCCCGGATGGTAAACACCAACTGGGGCGGCACTACCGAAGATAACAGCTTTGGTACGCATGAGTTTTTGGAGCTTTGCGAATTATTGAAATGCGAGCCTTACGTAGCCGGTAATGTTGGCAGCGGAACTGTAGAAGAAATGTCGAAATGGATTGAGTACCTTAACTCAAACAGTACCAGCACTGTGGTTAAAGAACGCATAAAAAACGGCCATCCGGCGCCATATAAGGTAACCATTTGGGGCGTTGGTAACGAAAGCTGGGGCTGCGGCGGTAACATGACACCAGAATATTATGCCGACCTTTTTAAACGTTACGCTTCCTTCGCTAAAGATTACCCTGGTGCGCATCTCAAAAAAATAGCCAGCGGGCCAAATTCAGACGATTATAACTGGACAGAGGTTTGTATGAAAAACATACCAAACTGGATGATGTCGGGCCTATCAATGCATTATTATACCATCCCTACCGGTAACTGGGGTAAAAAAGGCTCGGCTACTGAATTCAGCGAGAAGGAATACTTTAACACAATGGTTAACTGCCTTAAAATGGAAGAGCTGGTTACTAAACACTCGGCCATTATGGATAAATACGATCCCGGAAAAAAAGTAGCATTGGTAGTTGACGAATGGGGTGTTTGGACAGATGTAGAACCAGGTACCAACCCTGGCTTTTTATACCAGCAAAACAGCCTGCGCGATGCATTAATTGCGGGAACAACACTTAATATTTTCAATAACCACAGTGACCGTGTGCGCATGGCAGCTTTGGCGCAAACTGTTAATGTATTACAATCACTTATTTTAACAGACAAAGAAAAAATGGTGCTTACCCCTACCTATCATATTTTTGATATGTACAAAGTGCACCAGGATGCCAAATACCTCCCTATTAAACTGGACGCACCGAACTACGAGGTTGATGGCAAAAAAATCCAGGCAATAAATGCATCAGCATCACAGGATAGTTCAGGAAAAGTGCATATATCATTGGTTAACCTTGATATGCACAATGCCATCACAATTACTACCGAATTAAAAGACGTAAAATGGAGCGCCGTTAAAGGCCAGGTGTTAACATCGGCCAACATTACCGATATTAATACGTTTGCAAATCCAAACAAGCTGCACCTGGTAAGCTTTACCGGCGCTAAAAAGGATGGTGATAAACTGGTGGTTACACTACCCGCAAAATCGGTAGTGACACTAGAGTTACAGCCCCTCTAAATCTCCCCTGAAGGGGAGACTTTAAAAAATCCCTTTATTAATAGTAGTAAAACCTTCTTAAGCCCTCCCCTTTAGGGGAGGGTTTGGGTGGGGCTTCTCCCCCATATATCTTTCAACGCTTTTTTTGCCGCATGATACCCGCACATACCATGCACCCCTCCACCCGGCGGTGTGGATGATGAACAAATATACAACCCTTTGGCGGTGGTTTTATAAGGCGAAGCCCTTAACACCGGCCGCGTAAATAACTGACCTATATCTATCACCCCGCCATTGATGTCGCCACCAATGTAATTGGGATTGTATTCTTCCAACTGAGCCGTGTTAAAAGTATGTTTAGCCAAAATAGTATCCCTAAAACCAGGCGCAAAGCGTTCAACCTGCTGTTCTATAATACCGGTCATATCTTTATTTGAGCCATTCGGTACATGACAATACGCCCATGCCGTATGTTTGCCTGCCGGCGCCCGCGATGAGTCGAAGGTGCTTTGCTGGGCCAAAAGCACGTAGGGTTTATCCAGATGTTTACCTTTCCAAATCAGTTGCTCTCCTAAGGCTATTTCTTCAAACGTGTTGCCAATGTGCACTGTGCCTGCCTGTTTTACAGCTTCGGCCTTAAAGGGCACCGGGGCATCCAAAGCCCAATCTACCTTAAATACCCCGGCCCCGTAACGATAGCGTTCCAATTGCCATTTGTATAAGGGCGAAAATTTATGCCCGGCAATTTTTAATAGCTGTTTTGGCGTAATATCGAATAAAACAGCATGAGACGAGGGCAGTTGGTTTAATGATTCTACATAAGAACCCGTCTTAATTTCGCCGCCAATTGATACAAAATACGATGCCAAAGCCTTCGCTATTTGCTCCGATCCGCCTTTGGGCACCGGCCATCCTTTTAAATGCCCCTGCGCCATCAATACCAATGCAATGGCCGATGTGGCGATATTGCTTAAAGGCTGCATAGAATGTGCCGCCATCCCTGCTAATAGACCTTTTGCCTCTTTGGTTTTAAACTTTTTTACTAACCTGGTAGAGGGCATTATGGCGGGCAGGCCGAATTGTGCCAGCAACAATGGATGCTTCGGATAATGCAGCGGGCCTAAAACATCTGCGGCTATTAGCGGCCAGTTTTTTACCACGGGTTGCATTAAATCAAGGTAAGCCTGTTCATCCTCACCAAGTAACCTGGCGGTTTCCGTTACCGATTTAAGCAAAACAGCAGCCGTTCCATCATCAAAAGGATGGGCGGCTGCTATCTCTGGAAATATATATTCAAGGCCATGCAGGGCAAGCGGCAATGTTTCAAAAAAAGGCGATGCAACCGCCAGTGGGTGGATGGCCGAACAGATATCGTGTTTAAAGCCGGGCAGGGTAAGTTCGGCAGTGCGCAGCCCTCCTCCTATTTCACTTTTACCTTCAAGTAATAAAACGGAAAGACCGTTTTGCTGTAATAAAATTGCTGCCGCCAGTCCGTTTGGTCCCGATCCTACTATTATCGCATCGTAATCGCGCTTTTCAAGCTTCATGTATGGTGCAAAGAGGTGTTAATACCCCTAAGATATCCAAATTAACTATTTTAAGCCGACATTGTTTAGTTTAAAACCTCGCCTGCGTGCGTGGCCTGGGGCACCTCAATCAATTTGCCCGACCGCACATCATATATATAACCGTAAATGGGAATGTTACCGGCTACTAATGGATGATGCCTTATCCGTTCCACATCTTCAATAACGCTTGCTTCAAGATTTTTAAAGGTGAGAAATGCGATATGATTGGCCTCGTCAGACCCGCCGTTTTCATCAGTATTGCGCCAGCCGTTTTCGTCGATAGTGGCGGTATTCAGGCTTTTGGAGAGTAACCCGCGAATGATATCGTCGGTAAACAAGCCCATACCGCAATCGGTATGGTGTATTACAAACCATTCTTTGGTGCCCAATAATTTATGCGATATCACCAATGAGCGGATAGCATCATCGCTTGCCCGGCCGCCTGCATTGCGGATTACATGCGCATCACCCTCGGCAAGGCCTGCGTATTTAGCAGGATCAAGGCGGGCATCCATACAGGTTAAAATGGCAAACTGGCGTGCCGGCGGTATGGTAAGGTTACCCTTATCGCCAAAATGTTTTACATATTCATCGTTAGCTTTTAGTACCTGCCGGTGTACTTTGCTTTTAACTTGCTGAAGCTCATCAATTGCGTTTGACATAATTTTAAGTTTTTGTGAATAAACCTCGTTTTAAAATTATCAGGCTGATTTCCTGCTGTTAGCTATCAACGATGATTCGTAAACCGATGTAATGATAGCCTCACCATTGAAAGTTCCTAAAAAGTCAAGGTCAATATGGTTGTAAATCACCTGCTTATTGGCATCGATGATATAGGTGGCCAGTAAGGGCACATTAACATCAATGCCCGAAAAACGGTTCCAAACCGGGTCGTTGTCAGAATAAATCCTGAATGTTTGGGCTATGTTGTTCTCTTCATCGTGATAAAAGTTAAGGGTAAAGCTATTTTCCCAGGCTTGTTTTGCCAGCTCGTCGGTACGTTCATCGCTGATAACTAATAAACTTCCCCCATTAGCCCTTATTTCCTGCTGGATATTGTTTAGTTGCTGTAACAACTCAAAGCCTTCCTCTTTCCAGTGATGCGAGTAGAATGCGATAACTAATGGTTTTTTAAGCAGTTGCCTTAAAGCAATTGGCCCATGGGTTTGTGCACCGTTGAAAAACGATTGCCAACGGGTGTAATCATTGGAAAACTTTAAGTCAGGAATATAATTACCTGCTTTTACAGGTTGCAAAGCGCGGTAAGGTTTAAAAGCAATATCATTATCTGGAACAATTTCTGAAAGATCGAAAAACGGGTATTTATTATTGGCAGTTGACATTTTTTGTAATGTTATTAATGGTATTTAAATTACGTTCATTTGAGCAGATGAGAGATGGATTACCTTCAACAACGGCATAAGCCATAAATGATTTGCCTGTAATGCAACGCACTATTAAAAAATGGTCTCTTTAAATAATTTGTCGGGTAAGCGTTCATAAAATATATTAAATAACAAGGTCAGTAAACTTTTGGGAGGATCTGTGGTTTTAAGGGAGAGAAACTCAACAGCAGCAACACATATACATTAGTCCTCTTAAATCGTGGCGATTTAAAAAGTTATTTGATTTGTATTTTATTGTGTTGCTTAACATGTCTTTGAATTAATGAAACAAATATACTATAAAGTCTATGTAATTAGTATACATTTTTATAAATATTTTTATTCTTCTTTTAGTTACTTAACTTACCAATAAAAACGTACATGTTAAAAGGCATTTGCAAATACATTCCCGTAACACTTATCCCAATCATATACATACAATTAGGCTGCAATCATGGCGCAAGGCCAAGTCAGCAGTCTTCGGCTGACTCACTGAAGAAAAAGGCCGCTAAGGAATGGAGCAAAACAATCCCCGGCAGTTTCAGCGATCAAACTGAGGCCGTTTTTGATAGCACACTGCTTGTTACTTTTGTTAAAACCCACCCCGCATTTGAACCATATGTTAAGGATATCAGCCTGTTTTACAGCAAGCGCAAGTTTGCTTACGCCTGGTACAATAAAGGAAAGTTGATTGAACAAGCCGGAAACCTGGCAGACAGAGTAGGAAATTTACAAAATGAGGGAATTTACAAAGCCATTCCCTACCCCAAAGTTTTAGACTCATTGATATTTGCGCCTAATAGTAAAATAACGAAACCCAATATCGAAACAGAGTTAATGCTGACGGCCCAGTATTTTGTATTTTCAAAACTGGCTTTCCAGGGCATGAGCGAATCTACAAGCAAAGGAGTAAACTGGTTTTTGCCGCGCAAAAAAATCTCGTATAATGATTACCTGGATACTTTGCTGAAGCAAACCGGCAAAGGCAGCAGTACATTGTCAGAACCCGTTTACAGGCAGTACGATTTATTAAAAAACTACCTCGCCAAATACCGGGTTTTAGACACGAAAGAAAAATGGACAACGATACCACCGGCCAAAGGCATAAAACCAGGCGACTCATCGGTTGTAATCCCATTGATACGAGCACGGCTTTTTAAATTGGGAGATTTTAAAGGCGACACGTTAAACAATGTTTTTGATGCTGCTTTACAACAGGCTATAAACCAGTTTCAGCTAAGGCATKGCTTAACAGCCGATGGTTTACCGGGAGCAGGAACACTTGCAGAGATGAACGTACCCTTAAAAAAACGCATCAGGCAAATTATTGTGAACATGGAACGATGCCGCTGGCTGCCAATTAGTTTAAACAGCGATTACCTGGCAGTAAATATCCCCGAATTTAAGTTGCACGTTTATCATGCTGATAGTTTGTTGTGGAGTTGCAATGTGGTTGTAGGGCAAAAGGTGCATCAAACGGTTATATTTTATGGTCAGATGCAATATGTGGTGTTTAGCCCGTACTGGAATGTACCCGAAAGCATTGTACGGAACGAAGTTTTACCCGAAATGCGAAAAAACTCCAATTATATCAGCAAGCACAACATGATCATTACAGGCCGCGAGAATGGTTTGCCGGTAGTTAAACAAAAACCGGGGCCCGAGAACTCGTTAGGGCTTGTGAAATTTTTATTCCCCAATAGTTATAGTATTTATTTGCATGATACACCATCGCGATCATTATTTGGCGAGTCGTCAAGGGCGTTTAGTCATGGTTGCATCCGGGTTGGCGAACCCGCCAGGCTTGCCGCCTTTTTGCTAAAGTATGATACCACCTGGACTGCCGGTAAGATTAACAAGGCAATGCATCTGGGCAAAGAACAAACCATAACACTAAAGCAAAAAGTGCCTGTATTTATCGCCTACTTCACAGCTTTTACCGATAGAGATAACAAGCTGAATTTTCGCCAGGATATTTATGAGAGGGATGAACAACTGGCGTCGATGATATTATCGGGAAGCGGGAAATATTAGAGAGAATGTTAATTTACAAAAAAACTTCATTGCGAGGTACGTAGCAATCCCCTACATGCTAATTAGCTTTGCTTATCGGGGATTGCTTCGTACTTCGCAACGACGTGATTATATTAAAATGACTACTTCTACTTCAACACTGATACCGCTTTATTGGCATCCCCAACTCCCCAAACAGTACCTGGTTTATCGCCCATGGTTATTTCCAGCTCGCCGCCGGCCATCAGGGTTTTGTGCGCAAAATAGGTTTTGGTATAGTTTACACCATTTAGTTTCATGGCGTTGATATACATATTTTTAGGCCCGTTATTTTTTATTACAACGTGAAATGTTTTATTTCCCTGTAGTTTCAGCGTTGCCTCGGTGATTACCGGGCTGCCAAAAACGTAAAGGCCATTTGCGGGGTTAACGGGGTAAAAGCCAAGGGCCGATAGTACATACCATGCCGACATCTGGCCAACATCTTCATTACCAATAATACCGTCGGTTTTAGTGGTGTAAAAGTCATCCAGGATATAACGCACCTTAGCAGCTGTTTTCCATGGCTGGCCCGAGTAATCGTAGTAATAGGCCATCGGGTGCCCAGGTTCGTTACCGTGCGCATATTGGCCAATTAAACCGGATACATCTGGCGATTTAAATTTGCCCATATCCCCCTCGGCAATAAATAACGAATCGAGCTTGATATTAAATTTATCTTTGCCACCCAGCAAGTTAATTAATCCTTCAACATCCTGGGGCACCAGGAAGGTATATTCCCAGCCATTGCCTTCGGTAAAGTCGCCGGTTTCATGAATTGAGATAAACGGGCTGTAAGGTGTGCGCCATGAATTGTCGGCTAAACGGCCACGCATAAACCCGGCTTTAGGATCGTAGTAGTTTTTGTAGTATTTACCGCGTTTGCTAAAATATTCATAATCGGCTGCTTTGCCCAGTTTCTTGGCAACCTGTGCAAGGCACCAATCGTCAATGGCATATTCTAAACCCATCGAAACAGATTCGGCAGTGCTATCCGCAGGAATAAAACCCAGTTTTTTAACAAATTTAACACCGCGTGCATCCTGCATCGCCGTGGTTTTCATTGCTTCATAAGCCAGATTGACATCAAAGCCTTTATATCCTTTCAGCAACGCATCGGCTACAACAGGCACTGCGCTATAACCAACCATACAGTTAGTTTCATTAGCCATTAAATGCCAGGTTGGCAATGTACCCTGCTGCTGATAAATAGCCAGCATTGAGTTTATCATATCATTAGTATGCTCCGGGTGAATGATGGTTGACAGCGGGTTGTTAGACCTGTAAGTATCCCATAACGAAAATGTGGTTACGTTATTAAAACCAACGTTTTTATGCACCTTCTTATCGGTACCCCAATATTCGCCGTTTACATCATTAAATATAGATGGCACTACCATGGAGTGATAATAAGCGGTGTAGAATTTCTTTAATATCGACAATGAATCTGCTTTAATGTTGATTTTGCCCAACTGTGCATTCCAGGCCTGGTCTGCCTGGGTAACAACTTTTGCAAAATCCCAGCCTGGTATTTCGGCTTTGATATTCAACATGGCATTGGCCGAGCTTACCGGCGAAATTCCAACTTTAGCGTAAACAACCTCGCCTTTTGAGGTAGTAAAGCTGATAACGCCTTTAACCTTAGCTCCTTTTAACTTGGTAGCAGTTGCTTTTGCTGTACTATCGTAAACGGCAAATTTTTCTATCGGTTTTGAGAAAACAGCGGTAAAGTAAATACGCTGATCAGCCGCCCATCCCTTTGAAAAGCGGTAACCGCTGATGGTGTATTTATCTTCCTGCTTAATATAAGTTTCATATGATCTGTCCCAGCCAATACCTTCCTGTAAGTCAATCACAATGTGGGCATCTTTTGAAGATGGGAAAGTGTACTTGTGCATCCCAACCCTCGTGCTGGTTGTAAGCTCGACACCGATATCGTAGCGTTTTAGCTTAACCTTATAATATCCGGGCTTCACAACTTCGTCTTTATGGCTAAAAAGGGAAACATAGCCATCTTGCATATCTTTCAAACTGCCTTTATAAGTTTTGATGGCACCGGTGGTTGGCATAAAAGATATATCGCCCAAATCGCCGATACCGGTACCACTTAGGTGTGTATGCTGAAACCCAATAATAGTTGAATCGGAAATATGGTAGCCCGAGCACCAATCCCACCCCTCGGACAGATTGGTTGGCCCTAATTGCACAGCACCAAAAGGAACGTTTGCCCCAACAAATACGTGCCCGTGAAAACCGGTGCCGATATAAGGATCGACGTATTTGGTAAAAGACACAGGTGCAATACTTGTCGTTTTTTTAGCTTTTGGTGCCTGGCCAAATGCGGTCACTGTTAAAACTGCCAGTATCCCGGCTAAGAGGGTCGTTTTTTTCATTTGTAATGTGTAGAATGTATGCCGGGTTTGCTCAAACATAAGCCCCGCTATATAATAGATTATTAATAAACGCTTAATTCTGCAACGCTAATGCCATTGCCCGCTATAACATGTTCAGCCTCAAATTTAAAATACCTGGCGCTTACCGGGTTGCTTAAAACAACCGGCTGTTCAATCGGGTTCGATTTAATATTCGAGAACTCTCCCGAAGCAACTTTCACCCATTCCATACCATCCAGGCTTGTGTAAAATGTATAGCGGTCAACAATACCATCGGGTTGCTTATCCTGCCTTGGTAAATATCCAAATGCTTTGATTTGGCGAGCTGCCCCCATATCAATGGATATTTGCTGCGGAAATTTTGCATCACTCTTGATTAATGTGCTGTATAGCGTACCTGGGTGCTCATCAATCGCATTTTCTGCCCGGTTACCACCGTCATTTGAAGCAGTCGCGTCAATTATTTTCCAATCTGYTTTGGCATAGCCGAATGAGGCAAAAGCAACATCGCTTTTCTGCCCCTTGCCTTCAAAGCTACGTGCTTTAACAATGCCTCCGTTAACCAATAAAACCGGCTCCTTGTAAACTGGTGAAGTAAGGGTTGGTTCCTGCCCATTCAAAGTATACCTGATGGCACTCACCGGCGCTTCTGTTGTTATGCTAACCTCGCCTTTTTTATTCCGCAGAATTTTAGGAGCAGTTAAATGCACCGGTTCCTTAAATAATCCAAAATCGCTAAGCGCAATGGCAACAGGCGATTTTGTTATGATTAACCTTAATTTACTTGCCGTAATGTTTTGAGTTAAGCGGATCAGCCTGTTACCGCCTATGCTGGTGGCTGCGCCAATCTGCTGCCATTTGCCGTTCACAAAAGCATCAATCTCAAAAGCTTCTATCCGTTGGCCTAACTTAATATTTTCGCGTAAGCGGATAACGTTGAATGTTTTTGGCGTGTGCAGGTCGATAGTTAAACTGGGCGTGGTTACTTTATCATCAGTAGCCCAATAACTATACCTGTCATTATCTAACAAAAGCTGCGGGCCAAAGCTTAATTTATTACCACCACGTATGTTGCTTGCCGTAACGGCAGCGCCTTTTGCCAGGTTAACCACAAAGGTTTGTTTTAACAGGTTACCAAATTGGGCAAGCGATTTAACGTCTATCTCATTTACAATCCCCCGCGGATCAGGCGATAAGCCCAAATCAAGCGCGGCGCCGCGCCCTACACTTTTATAATACAGATCGAGCAATGTATAGGGCGATTTTACGCCGTCATCCTGGATTTTGTGGTAAAACCAACCTGGCCGTAAGGATACATCGCATTCTGCGGGCATCCAGAAATCGCCATTGCGGGTACCTTCAGTGCCTTCGTAGTCTTTTACAAAACCGTTGCCCGGCTTTTTGCCTTCTACCGGGGCATGGGGCGTATAGGTGGCCCAGCAGGTTTCGCCGGCATGGCCCTCCTCGTTGCCAACCCAGCGTACATCGGGGCCAACATCACCAAAAATAACGGCGTTAGGCTGCAGTTTACGGGTAATAGCCCAGGTGGTATCCCAGCCATAGTAGGTGGACCTGTCGATATGCCTCACCTCGCGCTTGCCGCCATAGTAGCCATCGCCACCGTTGGCGCCATCATGCCATGATATAAACAGCGGGCCATAGTTGGTATATAATTCGCGCAATTGCTCGCGGTATATTTTGATATATTCATCCGTACCGTAGTTAGGGTTATTCCTATCCCAGGGCGAGCAATATACCCCAAGCTGCATTCCTAATTTATTGCAAGCTTCGCGGTACTCTTTTAAAATATCACCTTTTCCATTTTTGTATGGGCTTCTGGATATGTTATGTTCGGTTGTTTTGGTGGGCCAAAGGCAAAAACCATCATGGTGCTTGGCAACCACTACAACGCCTTTAAAACCGCCGGCTTTGGCGGCCGCTACAATTTGCATGGCGCTAAATTGCGACGGGTTAATGAGCTTAGGATCTTCATCTCCATAACCCCACTCCTTGTCGGTATATACATCAACGCCATAATGGATAATGCAATACATACCCATTTCCTGCCAGTTTAACTGTCCTTTTGTTGGTAATGGGCCGTATGGCTTCGGTGCCGTTTGGCTAAATCCTTTTAGGCCGATGGCCAACAACAGTAATATGATACCTGTAACCTTTTTCATGAATACATCTTAATTTTTAAACCAACCAGCCGGTACATCCTGTGGTGCCGAACCATTAACACTATACTTCAGGCCAAGTTTGAAACCACCGCCTCCCTCTATAAAATCGAGTTGAAAAGGATGAGCACCCATTTTTAACGCTATTTGCCCGCTACGTTCCTGGGCCGAATGGTTTCCATCGTTGTTAACAACCATGTTGGGGCCTATTTTTAATACCCCCCCGTCGTCGCAGGTTAAATAAAAGCTATAAATACCATCGGCAGGAACATCAATATATCCTTTATAGGTAATGCCAAATGATGGCGCTTTTACAGTTGCCGGTACCTCAATTTTATCTGTAGTAAATGCACTATCAACTTTAGCATCCTTCATAAAAGTTGTTGCTTTAAAGTAGGCTTTGTAATAAGTACAGGCCAGGCCAGGTTTTGGCGGCGCTATTTTAACCGTGCCAAGCATTTGCTGTTGAGTATAATTCAAGTTGTAAACATCGCCACGGGTGCCACTTGGGGTAAATGCTGCAACCCGTACCAACTGGGCTTTTTTGATAACCAATGGCGTGGGCAATACCGGTGAGTTTACGCCGGGCAAGGTTCCATCAGTAGTGTAACGGATGGTTAAAGTTGGCAACGGTGATGCAATGCTTAATTTGCCCTCATCGGTAAATACATAATCGTTTAGCAGACCCGGCAAATCCGGCAGGCGATAATTTATCCCCAGGGCATCCATCCTGCTATATTGCTGCACCAGGCGTTGCAAGTACGATTGGTATTTACCGGGCTGGTTTGTCCAAAGCATTTCGGCAAGGGCAGTCATCCGGGGCATGGCCATATAATCGGCCCGGCGCTCGGAAGGGATCTGTTCCGTCYAGATGTTAGCCTGGGCACCAATAATTGATTTAGCCTCCTGTGCATTAAGTACTTTGGGGATGGGGTTAAAATGATATACCCTGTCAATAGCATACTGGTCGGGCTGGTTATCAAAATATAAGGGCTCGCCGGGGGTCATAATCACGGTATTGCCGTTTTTAATCGCCGCAACCGGGGCTTTAGGCACCCATCCGCGCCAGTACATTACAATAGCTGTGGGGCTTATACCGCCTTCAATAATTTCATCCCATCCTATCAGTTTGCGACCTTTGGAGTTAAAAAATTTCTCCATGCGGTTAATAAAATAGCTTTGCAGGGCTGCGAGGTCTTTTATGCCTTCCTTTTCCATCAAAGCCTTGCAGGCATCAGATTTACCCCAATCGGTACGGTCAACCTCATCGCCGCCTATGTGAATGTATTTGGATGGAAAAATATCCATGATCTCGGTAAATACGTTTTGTGCAAACTCAAAAGTGGTTTCGTTACAGGGACAAATAGGCTTGGTAAACAGGGTTCCCCATTTATTCTCGCCATTACAGGTTAAAAACGGGTATGAGCTAATGGCAGCCATCATATGGCCCGGCATATCAATCTCGGGGATAATATCAATATGCCTTGCAGCCGCGTAGGCTACAACACCCTTCATTTCCTGCTGGGTATAAAAACCTCCGTAAAGGGTTTTACCATCGCGCTGGATAATGTGCTCCTTATCGATCACAAAATCGGGATTGTCCCTTGAACCTTTCATGCACGACGAATCCTGGTTGTTGAATGTACGCCATGCCCCTTCTTCAGTCAGTTTGGGATATTTTTTTATTTCGATGCGCCAGCCCTGGTCGTCGGTCAGGTGCAGGTGCAGCTTGTTCATTTTGTAAAGCGCCATCCTGTCGATAAACTTTTTAAGATAGCTGATAGAAAAAAAGTGCCGCGAAACATCCAGGTGCATGCCACGCCACTCATAAGCAGGTTCATCTTCGATGGTTAACACCGGCAAAGCAAACTTTTTACCAGTGATGCCCCTCTCTATTGATACGGGCAACAGTTGACGGATGGTTTCGATTGCGTGAAAGACGCCTGCACCAGAATTAGCTAAAATTTCAACATGATTTGGCTTGATAGTAAGCCGGTAGCCTTCTGATGCTGTTATATCGGTACTTTTAATAATGCTTACAGCTGCTGCGGATTGGCTTTTAGCTTGTGCTAACTTTTGTCCAAGCCCTTTTTCTAAAAAAGCCGTGAGTTCTTTAGCCTCGCTCTTAAATGCTGGCCCGCTCACAGTTGTTCGTGCGGTTATAACAAATACACCTTTACCTGATGTTAATTTTGCAGGATAAGGTATCAGCGGAAATTTAGCTACGTCCTGTGCGTTTGCGCTATACCATAAAAACAAAAGTGGGATTACCAGTTTGATGCCGGCATTTTTTCGTAAAAAAGCTATCATTGATAGTTTGAATTTTGAGTAATATTTTCCTGAAATTATTCGCCGCTATTTATGTCACCCACCTAACAAAGTTATAATAAACCCTGCTTATTTTGCCCTGTGATAGCCGATCTGAATAATTTTATAAACATATCAAACTTTTTAATTTTATTAAAGAAGATTAACACAAATTGCCCTAATTAAGGCGAATTAGCACAAATAGTGGTTTTCAAGTTGACGAACTAATTATTACTACAGAGCTTAAAATTTGGCAAACTTTTAAAATTCGTGAAATTCGCTTCAATTCGTTCAATTCGAGTATATTTCAAATTCGTCTTCTTTCAAACATTTATCCAACCTGCCTGTTTCTTTCTTATGATAACCAGCGGCGTAACATTCGGCATTAACAAGGAAGACGGAGAACATATTAATATCGCGGTCGATCCGGCAGATATTAATAAAACTGACGAAAACAGCAACGGAACCTACAAGCTATATAAGGATATAGATAGTCCAAAAACCTTTAATAAAGGATATTTGGGTGCTATTTTTTTAGATAACACCGATCCGGGATATCATTATTCCGGCGGTACCGACCTTACCGATTTCGAATTAAAACAATTGGCCAAGCTGATAAGGGATTATCATGCTACCGGTAAAGAGTTTTACGATCATCAACGCGATATCAGCACC
>NZ_JBFUIJ010000080.1:0-16007 GCF_056401935.1 Mucilaginibacter sp. P4_D1 | reverse complement strand
AAATAGTACCAATCCCCATGGTAATGGCTTTGGTAGGCACATTGGCTTTACCACCAAAATCGCGGGCGGCATCACTGCGGGTAAGGTCATCCAGGGTAACCAAACGGGTACCCGAATTTGGCGCCGAACCCGGTTCGTTAAAACCGATGTGGCCGGTACGGCCGATACCTAATATCTGTAAATCCAGGCCGCCTAATTCTTCAATCTGTTTTTCATAATCCAGGCAGAAGGTTACCACGTCTTCTTTATCCAAAGTACCATCGGGGATATGCACATTGGCCTTATCAATATCAACATGGCTGAAAAGATTTTCATACATGAAAGTAACATAGCTTTGGGCTGCATCGGGTTTCATCGGATAATACTCATCCAAATTAAAGGTGATGACATCTTTAAACGACAAGCCTTCTTCCTTGTGCAAGCGTACCAGTTCGGCATAAACACGGATGGGGGTAACACCTGTTGCCAGGCCAAGCACTGCCTGCTCGCCTTTTGCCTGTTTATCGCGGATAAGTTTGGCTATCCTGCCTGCTACGGCAATGGATGCCTCCTGCTGGTTGCCATAAACGCTTACCGGCAGCTTCTCGTACCGGGTCTCTTCCAATAAATTTAATCGGGCCATAATTTTCTAAAGAACCTTTGTTATATATATGTTGAATTAAAAAAAGCGTATTAAAAAAAATCCCCGCCGAAACGAGGATTTTATCAAACCAATTAACAAAACTGTTTTAACCTCACCGACATAAGGCTAAAAAGAATTCTATTTAATAACAAGTTGTGCATTACTGGTACAAACATAATAAAACTTATTTTCAATAAAAAGAACTTTTTAAATTATTTTAATAAGTTATTTTTATGTTGCCTGTAGGTTAATATAAAACAAGAAAAGAGCTCCTGATGGGCAGGAACTCTGATCTAACCAATTATAAAACATAAATATGAGAAGAGAAGAGATGCAGGGGATGGGGTCGAACCATCCGCTTGCTGCCAGCCAGCGCCTGCGTTGTAGCTATTAAAAGCACCCTTTTATAAACTATCTGCCGCAAATATATAATTAATTCTATATTGTCTATGTATTTAGTAGAATAAAATAAGAATTTTTTTAATTCCATAACTGGTACAGTGTTTTTGCCTTTATTTTTTAAATCACTATCTTTATATCATGACTACAATGACATTACAGGTTCCCGATGCCCTTGAAAAAGAACATGACGAAACCGTACGGTTCCTTGCTGCCAAGTTGTATGAATCGGGTAAATTAACTTTAGGCCAGGCGGCAGAAATGTGCGGTATGCAGAAATGGGATTATGCCGAGATTTTGGTGAATTATGGTGTGCATTTTTTTGACGCAAGTGCAGCGGATGCTATAAATGATGCCAAAGGGATATAGCGTAATTATTACTGATACAAGTTGCTTTAGTTTATTGCAAAAGTTGGATGCGCTCGATTTGTTACATCAGCTATTCCCGGTTGTAATAACAACGCCTCAAATAGCCAGCGAGTTTAGATATCCCTTACCCGATTGGGTTATTATTAGGCCGGTGGCTAATGTTGCTCTGCAAAATGAATTCCTAAATTTTGTGGATTATGGAGAAGCAAGTGCAATAGCTTTGGCATCCGAAATAACCTTCGATTTTTTAATTATTGATGATGGCCATGCCCGGAAGTTTGCGGAAAAGCTTGGAATGCTAGTTAAAGGAACCATTGGCTTATTGGTAATCGCAAAAAGTAAAGGCCTTATTCCTGCATTGAGGCCTTATTTTGAACAAATACAGCAAACCAATTTTAGGATAGCAAAATCACTGATCGATTCTGTTTTGCGGGAGGCTGGCGAATAATAAAATTACCAATTTTCAAGTGCTAACAAAAAAGGTGGCCTTATCACCGGCCACCTCTCTATACGCTAACTAATATAAAGCTACAATCAAACCAAATCAAACCGGTCCAGGTTCATAACCTTAGCCCATGCGGCGATAAAATCTTTAACAAACTTTTCTCCACCGTCTGCACAGGCATAAACTTCGGCAATGGCCCTAAGTTCGGAGTTAGAACCGAAGATGAGGTCGACACGGGTACCGGTCCATTTAATTTCTCCTGTAGCCCTGTCCGATCCGGTGAACACCAGGCCGGCATCTGATGTCGGTTTCCATGTTGTCGATAAATCAAGCAGGTTTACAAAAAAATCGTTGGTAAGTGTTTCCGGGCGTTTGGTTAACACGCCATGCTGCGATCCGTTAAAATTAGTACCTAATACGCGCATCCCACCAATTAAAGCCGTTAGTTCCGGCGCGGTTAATGTAAGCAGCTGTGCTTTATCAATCAGCATTGCTTCAGCGGCGCTGGAATGCTGAGGATTAAAATAGTTACGGAAACCATCGGCACCGGGTTCAAGGTATTCAAATGATTCTACGTCGGTTTGTTCTTGTGATGCATCGGCCCGGCCCGGCGTAAAAGGAACGTTGATATCAAAACCAGCATTTTTAGCCGCTTTCTCGATACCTGCGGATCCGGCTAAAACAATCAGGTCGGCAATAGAAACGCTTTTACCATTGGTTTGAGCGTTGTTGAAATCATGTTGGATACCTTCAAGCGCTGATAAAACATGTGCCAGCTGAGTAGGGTTATTTACTTCCCAATCCTTTTGTGGGGCAAGGCGAACACGTGCACCGTTGGCACCACCACGCTTATCAGAACCGCGGAATGTTGATGCCGATGCCCATGCGGTTGATACCAGGTGTGACACAGGCAATCCCGAATCAAGAATTTTGCCTTTCAACGCAGCTATGTCACTATCATCAATTAGCTGATGGGTAACTGCAGGGATAGGGTCCTGCCATATCAATACTTCGGCAGGTACATCCGGGCCAAGGTAACGGGTACGCGGACCCATATCGCGGTGAGTAAGCTTAAACCAGGCGCGCGAAAACGCATCGGCAAACTCGCCGGGGTTTTCGTAAAAATGCCTTGAAACTTTCTCGTATGCAGGGTCAACTTTTAAAGCGATATCTGATGTAAGCATAAATGGCGCGTGGCGTTTTGCCGGGTCATGCGCATCGGGTATTAAACCCGCGCCTGCATCGTCTTTAGGTTTCCATTGGTGTGCACCGCCGGAGCCTTTGGTTAACTCCCATTCGTAACCAAACAGGTTTTCAAAATAGTTGTTGCTCCATTGCGTAGGTGTGGTGGTCCATGCTCCCTCTAAACCGCTGGTAATCGTGTAGCTTGCATTACCGCTGCCAAAACTGTTTTTCCAGCCAAGTCCCTGCTCTTCAATAGCAGCGCCTGCGGGTTCTTTGCCTACGTATTGGCCCGGATCGGCAGCGCCATGCGTTTTGCCAAAGGTATGGCCGCCGGCTATAAGGGCAACTGTTTCTTCGTCATTCATCGCCATACGGCCAAAAGTTTCGCGAATGTCGCGTGCAGATGCAAGCGGATCGGGGTTTCCATTAGGGCCTTCGGGGTTTACATAAATTAAACCCATTTGTACGGCAGCAAGCGGGTTTTCCAGTTCGCGATCGGCTGTATAGCGGGCGTCGCCCAGCCATTCTTTTTCAGATCCCCAGTAAACATCCTCGGCCGGTTCCCAAACATCGGCACGGCCGCCGCCAAAACCAAAAGGTTTTAACCCCATCGACTCGAGGGCACAGTTGCCGGTAAGTATCATCAGATCGGCCCATGACAATTTTTTGCCATATTTTTGTTTTATCGGCCAAAGTAGTA
This sequence comes from Mucilaginibacter sp. P4_D1, assembly GCF_056401935.1. NCBI lineage: Bacteria > Pseudomonadati > Bacteroidota > Sphingobacteriia > Sphingobacteriales > Sphingobacteriaceae > Mucilaginibacter > Mucilaginibacter sp. P4_D1. The sequence goes on along the minus strand of NZ_JBFUIJ010000080.1, from coordinate 12,287 downwards.
AGCGTGCTTTGTCCAAATTAGCATTATCGGGCCAGCTGTTGAGCGGTGCAAAGCGCTGGGTGCCAAAACCTGCACCGCCACGCCCGTCAGAAACCCGGTATGTACCGGCGCTGTGCCAGGCCATGCGGATAAAGAAGGGACCATAATGGCCATAATCGGCCGGCCACCAATCCTGCGATGTAGTCATCAACTCAAAAATATCTTGTTTAACAGCATCCAGGTCCAGGCTTTTAAATTCTTCGGCATAATTGAATGCCTCGCCCATCGGGTTTGAAAGGAGCGAATTTTGGCGAAGAATGTTCAGTTTTAGCTGGTTAGGCCACCAGTCGCGGTTCCTGGTTCCGCTACCGGCGCTTTGCTTTAGGGCTCCGTTTAAAAACGGGCATTTGGCTGCAGCGCTGGGGCTGTTAACATCGCTTAGTTTGCTGTTATCTGCGTGGTTTTCCATAATTAATAGGTTGTATAAGTTTATGTTTAAAATTAAGAAAATCTAATTTGAGATATCTACTTAACGTTCATAAATAAGTAATCTTTTCTGCAAACAGCGATAGTATGCCTAACTGGTATGGCAACTGCGCCCCTGTCGCCGTCTCTTTGTTTTACAGCTTCGTCGATAAAAAAGTGCTCTATGTCGATGCACGCTTTGGTAGCTGCAATTTAAGCTGAAAATTTACCGTTAACCAGGTAATTAATTAAAGGTTTAAACATCAGCCTGTTTTACGTTTAACAAACTATTAATTTATGATCATACTACTTTGTGGCCTGTCGGGTGCCGGGAAAACAACCCTCGCCAAAAAAATGAAGGAAAATCTTAACCGGGTGGAAATCCAAACGGAGGTAATAGATGCCGATGAATACCGACAGCAATTATTCCCTGATCTTAAATATTCAAGGGAAGACCGCTTTGAAAATATAAGGCGGTTGGGTTTTATAGCCAGCAAGTTTAGCAACCAGGGCATAGTTACCGTCATTAGCGCCATAATGCCCTATGAGGCCATGCGGAGCCAACTGATTAACGACTACGATGATGTTAAAGTAGTTCATATTGACTGCCCATTGCCCATTTTAAAAGCAAGAGATACCAAAGGACTTTATCACAAAGCGCAACTGCCTGCCGGCCACCCGGAAAGGGTAGGCAATTTAACAGGCGTGAATGATCCGTTTGAAGCACCGGCAACGCCTCACCTGTATATTAACACCTATGCCCATGACATTACAGAATGTACGGTGATGCTGCTGGCTTTTATACAGCAAGAGCGTCATTTATTAAACCGGCAGTACATCGCCTGTTAAATATCTTAAAAATATAAACTCATAAATTAATACTCATGCAACATCAAACTTTAATCATCACCGGGATGCACCGTTCCGGAACGTCGTTGATAACAAACTGGCTTAACCGCTGTGGATTGCAAATTGGCGAAAGCCTGGTAGCCGCCGGCAATGGCAATGTTGAGGGGCATTTTGAGGATGTAGAATTTTTGAAGTTGCATGAGGAGATTTTAAATAACAACAGCCTTGATATATCGGGGCTGGTAGATGCCAAAAAGATAGAACTATCGGCTTACCAACTGGCCAAATTGCAAGGCGTTATCAATATAAAACAGCAGCTGTATGAACAATGGGGGTGGAAAGATCCGCGTACCTGCCTGTTCCTGGATACTTACAGTAAGCTGCTACCCGAAGCCAAATACCTGGTAATCATGCGCGATTACAATGCTGTTATCAGTTCGCTTATAAAACGGGAGTTTGCAAACGTCGACAAAAAATATAAGGGTCGTAATTATCTCCAACAGCTGATTTGGAAGTATTGGCGCCGTAGCCGCCGGGAAGAAAGCTTTTATATGGAGCATGCCGAAACCTATTTAAAGGTGTGGATAAACTATAATGAACAGATACTAAAGACCTTAAAAAAGTTACCGGCGGATGATTACCTGGTTATCAACTACGAACTATTGCTGGAGAAAGACGAGCAGGTTATTGATTTTTTAAAAACCAAATGGAAGTTTAATTTAAACTACTTTGATTTTGGCCAGGTTTACAAAAACAGTTTAATGAGTGCACCGCACGATATGGAGCGTTTTATACAAACCAAAACCTTACTGGTAAAGGCGCAATATCTTCAGTTGCGTATAGGCCATTATGTTAGGTTGGGGTAGGTTATTGATGTGCAGGTGTGCAGATTTCAGATGTGCAGATGATTGGTCTGAACTCGGATTAAGCAGATTCTTCAGATTTTTTTGATTTGATTTGCAGGAGGCCGAATGGTCAAAATTTCTAAAATCTGTGTAATCTGAAGAATCTGTTTAATTCTGGTTCAGTCAAATCACTAACAACAAAAAATTCGTGAAATTCGAATCAATTCGCACCATTCGTGTTAAAAAAATCATCCGCACATCTGAAATCTGCATATCAGTATTTGACAATAATTTTCAAATTTTCAAATCCTCAAATTTTCAAATTATCTCCAACCTGCACATCAGCATTATTTTTTATCTTTACCCATCCAAAAGTTTTTAGCGAATAATGAGTGAAGATCTGAATCAAAACGAGATACCTGACAATAACGACGACAAATTACATAACGTTACCTCACTCGACGGGTTATACGAAAACTGGTTTCTTGATTATGCCTCTTACGTTATCCTTGACCGTGCCGTACCACACATTAATGATGGTTTAAAACCTGTACAGCGCCGTATCCTGCACTCCTTAAAAGAAATGGACGACGGGCGTTTTAATAAGGCCGCCAACGTAATAGGTAATACCATGAAGTATCACCCCCACGGTGATGCATCCATAGGTGATGCCATGGTACAAATAGGGCAAAAAAACCTGCTGATTGACTGCCAGGGCAACTGGGGCGATCCGGTTACGGGTGATTCGGCAGCGGCTCCGCGTTATATCGAGGCCCGCTTATCCAAATTTGCGTTGGATGTGGTTTTTAATGCCGATACCACTATTTGGCAGGCCAGCTATGATGGCCGTAATAAAGAACCTATTACCCTGCCCGTAAAATTCCCCCTGCTGCTTGCCCAGGGTGCCGAAGGTATAGCGGTAGGTTTGGCTACCAAAATATTACCGCATAATTTTATCGAGCTGATTGATGCATCAATAGCCGCCCTTAAAGGGGTGAGGCCTAATTTGCTGCCCGATTTCCCTACCGGGGGTATGGCCGATGCATCTGCTTATAACGAGGGCCAGCGCGGCGGCAAGGTAAGGGTACGCGCCCGCATTGCCGAGAAAGACAAAAAGACACTTGTTATATCCGAAATTCCGTTTAGTACCACCACCGGTGGCCTGATGGAAAGTATTGTGAATGCCAACGAAAAAGGCAAGATCAAGATTAAGAAGATTGAAGATAATACATCAAGGGATGTAGAAATTGTGGTGCACCTTGCGCCTGGTATATCCCCCGACGTAACAATCGATGCGTTATATGCATTTACCGACTGCGAGGTATCTATATCGCCCAATACCTGCGTTATCCAATCAGATAAGCCGCGCTTTATGAGCGTGAACGATATGCTTACCGAAAGCACGTTTTTTACAAAAGAGCTATTAAAACAGGAACTGGAGATAAGGCTGAAGGAATTGATGGAGAAGATCTTCTTCAGCTCATTGCTTAAAATATTTATACAGGAGGGGATGTACAAACACCCCGACTATGAAACATCGGGTAATTTTGAAACGGTGCTGGAGGTATTGAACCGATTGTTCGAGCCGTTCTTCCCGCAGTTTTACCGTACCATAGTAGCCGAGGATTACAAAAAGCTGATAGATAAACCTATGAGCAGCATCACCCGCTTTGACGTTAAAAAAGCGGATGAGCAGATGAAGGCCCTGGAAAACGAAATAAAGCAGGTAAAACATCACCTGAAACACCTAACCGATTATACCATTGCCTGGTTTGAAAAGCTGCGCGAAAAGTACGGGAAAGACAGGGGACGTAAAACCGAACTGCGCACCTTCGATAAAGTAGAAGCAGCACAGGTGGCATTGGCCAATATAAAATTGTACGTTAATAAAACCGATGGCTTTGTGGGCTCGGGCCTTAAAAAGGATGACGCGGTTGAGTACGTTGGCGATTGCTCGGATATCGACGAGATCATCGTTTTCCGTGCCGATGGCCGCTGCCTGATCACGAAAGTGCAGGATAAGGTTTTTGTGGGTAAAGATATCATTCACGTAGCCGTATTTAAAAAGAACGACGAGCGTACCGTGTATAACATGATATATAAAGATGGCGAAAGCGGCATTGCGTATATCAAACGTTTCTCGGTAGTAGGGGTAACCCGCGATAAGGAATACGACCTTACCAAGGGCACAAAGGGCACCAAAGTGCTGTACTTTACAGCCAACTCCAACGGCGAGGCCGAAATAGTGAATGTGCAGCTTAAACCACATTCAAAACTTAAGAAACTGCAGTTTGATGAGGATTTTGCTTCGATAGCCATAAAAGGCCGCGGATCGATGGGGAATATCATTACCAAGTACCCGGTTAAAAAGATAGTGCTGAAATCGAAGGGGATATCAACCCTGGCCGGCAGAAAAATTTGGTATGATGAGATCCTGAAACGCCTTAACGCCGATGGGCGGGGGAAATACCTGGGCGAGTTTGATGGCGACGACCGGATCCTGAATGTACTAAGTACGGGCGTGTATGAGCTTACTAATTTCGATCTGAACAATCATTTTGATGATAAAATGATCCTGATTGAAAAATATGATCCTAAAAAGGTTTTCTCGGTAATTCACCTGGATGGGAAATCTAAAAACTATATGGTTAAACGCTTCGTGTTTGAAACCATAGCTATAGGCAAACAGGTAAGCATCATCAGCGATGAGCCGGGATCAAAACTGCTTTACATCGCCAAAGCAAACCAATTGGTAAAAGTTGTACAGCTAAAAGGTAAAGAGCAAACGCCCGAAACCATTGATGTAAACCTTGCCGACCTGATAGATGTAAAAGGTATGAAAGCCATGGGCAACCGCCTGTCGCAATTACCCATCAAATCTGTCGAGCTGATAGCTACTGAGGATGTTGCAGAAGAGCCCGTTGAAGATGAAGATAACGAAGCAGAAGAATCGGGTGAAACAAACATTGAGACTGATGAAACCGAACCGGAAACGGAACAGGTAAAACCGGAAGCACCGGCAACGAAATCGGCCCCAAAACAGGTTGAATCTCCGAAAGAAGAATCACCCAAAACAGAATCGGCAAAATCACCGGAACCTGAAGCTGGCGAAGCCTCAAATGAATCATCGGATTCGCCTGCAAAACCGGCGCAAACTCAAACCAAGAAAATTGATTTCGAGATTACCAACCCGGATGATATTGATATAGACGATAAAGGCCAGTTAGGGCTATTTTAAATTATTTAAGCCACTGGTTGAATTTGCAACCGGTGGCTTTTTTAACAGTACTTTTTTACATCTTCCTTGTAGCCACATACGCCACCAGGTATTGCGGTTCGGCTTTAGGRCCCGCCTTAAGTACACCTTGTTCTGCACCGGCAATTACCTGGTTTAACCGGGTAGCTACAAGTCCTGGAACGGTGGCAAGTACATCAGGTGCAAGCAAGGCCGATATTACAGGGTAGTATTTCTTTTCGATAGCTGCTTTTTGTTTATCGGCGGCTATGCTTACGTTCCACAACTCGTCTTTAGCAAACCCGTACTCGCTGGCGCAATTGGTTAGTTCATATAAAAAATCCCTGGCCTGGGCCTCGGCAGACTTGGCGGCCATTATTTAGCTTTTTTATTGGGTACTATAATGTCCAGCTTGGCTTTGCTGGTTTTACCAGCCTGGTAATCAGACGGGGCTTTTTTACCTACCGGATTCGGCATGCTTTTTTTGTCTTTGCTCATGGTAGTATGGGTTTTATAACCTGCCGGATGTATTTCTGGCTGTGTGTAGTAATCAAAGATGAACTAATAAAACGATGTTTGTGCTATGTTAAAATAATAATTAAATAATTAAACCATCTTTACTTTTTGATTAAAAAATAACAAAACTTATTCGTGGTTGATGTGTTGTTTGGTTCAATAATAAAAGGTAAACTGCACTCATGAACGCTGAACAAGAAAAAACAAGATATAACGAAACCGAACTACTGGAATTTAAAACACTGATACAGGGAAAAATCAAATCGGCCCGTGAAGAACTGCTCGATCTGACCTCTTCCATCAGTAACCCCAATGCCAATGGTACCGATGATACGGCCAGTTCGCATAACACTTTAGAGGATGGCTCGGCAACGCTGGAGAAAGAATCTATCAACCAACTGGCATCGCGCCAAAAGAAATTTATCGACCAGCTGGAAGCAGCGCTGGTGCGCATAGAGAACCGTACTTACGGCATTTGTCGCGAAACGGGCAAACTTATCCAGCGCGAACGTTTATTGGCTGTACCCCACACTACACTGAGCATGGCGGCTAAGCTGAAACAATAAGTTGTACTAAGTTATTTGAAAAACCAAAGCCCGGATGGATAAACATTCGGGCTTTATTTTTTGATATAAATTCGCGYGTTTGGTATCCATATAATTTCGGGTGTTTATTGAAATCAAATATTTTGACATCATTCCGGAATTGCCATATATTTATCAGCTAATAAATCATTATCACAATACCCGCTTAATAGTTTGCCTTAACGCATAAGCGGATCCTAACCTTACCCGATGAAAAAATGGTCAATAATTATCATATGCTTTTCCTGTTTATTTTTAGGCGCTATTTGGTATATCGAATTCAAATATAAATTAGAATCGCTTGATTGGTTACTAACCAAATTGGCAGGTATGGCTGTTATATTTATCGCTTTGGTTTTTGTCGTGATCAGTCAAAAAGAATCAAAATGGAGTAAAATTTTAAGGATATGTACTTTATTACTTTCGATGGGGCCTTCAACTTATAAAGAAATTTCCCGATACAACAATAATGTCCAGTTAGATAAGTTTGGCAGGGTGTTTAACCCAACGAGGCGGCGGTTGGGCGTACCCGACATCCCAATTGATTGGTATATAAAATATAAAGGCAACAGGTTTGTAGAATGGCAGGCGAAGGATACAACGATTGGGCACCAATCTAAAGAGATTTATATTGATTCAGTTTATAATGTTGATTTTGAAGATGATCGCTATAAACTTAAATCAATTGACAGCGTATCCAGGAGTATCTCTATTACCAGTCAATACGCGCGTGGTAAAGCCAAAGACTCCATTTTTTATTATTTTAACCCGGGTGATAGCACCCGGTTAATTTCCAGGCAACAGGCTGATAGTATTTTTGCAGCGGAAAAAATTAAAAGAGATTATCAGCACTAAAATATTAAAGTACCAGGCTTATGGCGTCGAAAGCACAATTGACTATGTTTTAATATTAAGCGATATTTAGCGTAGTTTTATACAATTAGCCTGATACCATCATGAAAATTATAGCATCGATATTAATAGCCCTGGTTGCCATTGAACACATTTATATTTTATGGATAGAAATGTTTGCCTGGACAACCAAAGGCCGCGCAACTTTTAAAACGTTCCCTGCCGAGTTGTTTGAGCCCACCAAAAATCTTGCAGCCAACCAGGGGCTTTATAATGGCTTTTTGGYCGCCGGGCTGATATGGGCGCTACTCATTGGCGATGCCGTATGGGCCAAAAATGTGGCCATGTTTTTTTTAGGCTGTGTGGTTGTAGCAGGCTTGTATGGCGGCTTTACGGCTGGCAAAGCTATTTTTATTAAGCAAATGCTGCCTGCCGCCATAGCATTGTGCGCGGTATTGGTATGGATGTAGGTTAACCTCGCCTCGCTGCCTAATTACTAAACCTGTTATATTGCCCGCGCTCCATCCTGATATACAGGCGCTGCAGCATGGCCGGTAAGTTGAACCCTTGTTGCTGATATTCGGCCTGCACCAATTCTTTCGCGTTTTTTAGCGCTTCTTCACTGGCCCATACGGCTATGGTTACGCAAATAAAGTTGCCCTCATCGTCGGTACGTTCATAAGCCTCATCTTTAATAAAACCGGGAAGTTGTTTGATAAATGAACGATTGATATGCATGCGTTCGGTAAATTCCGCCTTTGCGTTTTGGGGCATTATGAAGCGGTCGATAAATATTTGTTCCATTTGATTTGTGTTATTAATTATGTTAAAAGAGTACAGGAATAACCCTGCCTGTTCATGATATGGATAACCTGCGGCAGGTTAATTTCCTGCTGCGCCGATTCAATACGCAGTATCCGGTCGCAATCCTCCAGGTCGAAATTGATGCGGCAGTGGGGCAAATGTTGCAATAGCAGGCTAATCAGCGTGGCAGCTTCGCATCCCTGCATTACATCGGTTTTAAATATTTCAACCTGGGTATTCATGCTCAATAAGCTATCTCTACGGTTGCCCGGTAAATTTCCTGGTTAACAAGGTTGTTTACCATATAATGGCCTACATCCGCACGCGATACCTGGAGGCAATTTTTTAAAAACCGGTTTACAGCGGTGCGATAATTACCCGTTAAAGGTTTGTCGGTTAGCTGTGGCGGGCGGATAATTGTCCAGTCGGTGCTGCTTTCTTTTACGATAGCTTCCATCCGATGCAGGTCGGCATACATATGTTTAAGTAGCTTTTGAATTACATACCGGGCAACCAGGCGCACATACCAGGGAATCACGGGGCTTATTTCCAGCGCCGAAGCCGAGATACAAATGATGCGCTTAACACCATGTTGCTCCATTGCTTTTAAAAGGTTAGCGTTGCCCTGTGAGTAAAGGGCGGTAGGCTTATCGCTAAATAAACCACCGCTTACACCTAATGCCGATAGCACAATTTGCTTGCCTTTCATTTCAGCTGTAAAACTTTCAGGTCGCATGATGTCGCCCTGTATAATATTAAGATTGGGATGCATTAGCTGCAAGTTAGCCGGATTACGTACCAGCGCGGTAACCCGGTGGCCGGCCTGTAAAGCCTGCTCCACCGCCTGGCGGCCAATGCCGCCATTTGCGCCTGCAATAAATATGTTCATGGTCATATCAGTTAAATTTAAAAACGCTTAAAAAAATAATCAGCAAAAACAGCAGCAGCTGCAGCATGTGAAAGGCTTTGATGTTGCTTTTGATACGGGCAACTTCGGTTGTAAATACCAATTCGCCAGCTTCCAGTAACTTGCGAAGCTTTAAGCTCTGCCGACGCCCTATGAGCAGGCTATTGAGAATTACCAGGACCACCAGTGCAAACTTGATCCTGAACCAGAGCTGCTCGCCAAAAACGCCGTGGGTTACGGCCATCATGCCTATGCCGCTTGTGATGAGCACGGCAGCGCCAATACCGGCTACACGTGGCAGCCTGGCCATCATGTTCAATAATGCATCAGGCCGGTTGCCCTGGTTGGCAAACTTCCAAAACGATGAGTAAGCCAGGTAATCAACCAATGTGGTACCGGCCATTAATACTAATGCTGTTAAATGCAGCACCAGGAAAGTGGGTAAAAGATAACTGATTTGCATATTTTAAACTTTTTGGTAGTAAATAATATACAATATTATACCATATGGTAGTATGTAACAAATAACTTTTGTCATTTTTTTATAATTTTGCTTCCAAATGGTAGTAAATCAAACAGTAGAATTGGTGAAGCGCTGGGGCGCTTACGAAGCGCAGCATCCCGGGGCCAGTATTGAAGACTTTTGCCGGTACCATCTGGCCCAAAATGTTAAGCCCGAAAGCTACGGCACGCCAAAAGGCGACCTACGGCCCGACCTGAACGGCCAACTGGTGATCCTGTTGCGCCGGATTGGTAAATTCCATATCGCTTATTCAAACAAAGCGCTTGAGGGTACCGGGCTTGACCAGATGGAAGAATTTGGGATACTGGTAACTATTTATAACCAAAAGAACCCTATAAAATCAGAAGCTATATACAATAACATTATGGAATTATCCAGCGGCAGTAATATGCTGATCAGGCTAAAAAAACGGGGTTTGGTGAGCGAGTACGACGATGAACAGGATAAACGGGTAAAACGCCTTAAACTAACCGCCAAAGGCGAGGCCACTTTATTAACTGCCAAAGAAGTTGTGCTGAAGGTAGCCCGAATGATGGTTAATGAACTGACCGACGAGCAAAAGCGGTTATGCATCCAGCTGCTTAGCCCGATTGACCGCCGTTTCTCCGGCCTGTTTCAAAAACAGCGTAATAAGTCGTTTGATGATATTTACCTTGAAAATATCAGGTAAGCCGTTTTTATCTATTGGAAGCGTTTTGGCGAAGTGTCTGTGATAAGTCTTGGTTTTAAACCAGTTCTGTTTCCCTGGCCTTTTTGCGGTATTCTGCGTTTAGCTTTTGTGGGGCCGGCAAGGCGGCTTTTTCATATTGCGTAGTTATGAGACTGCCTTTTGCCGCCGCGCCAATTACAATGGCGGCCGATACCAGCACAATATTTTTAATAATGTATTGACCCAGCAAAGTGGGTATAAATACAGATGCGCCAAAGGTTTCATGAGGGAAGAAAAATAAAGGTAAAAACGTACCTGCCATTTGAAAATACAACAATAACAGTGTAAGGCGCAACCATTTTTTAAATACCAGTCCAAAGCCAATAGTACACTCCCACATGGCCAGTAATGGTAACGAAATTTGAGGTTTAACCAACCCAAATGTTAGTGTGTAAATAGTTTTGCCGGCAATGCCCTCGGCTGGGCTTACTCCCGGAAAAAATTTAAGCAAGCCGAACCATATAAATATCAAGCCTAATGATATCCGTAAAATGTTTAAACCATTTTGAGCTTTCCACGCTGCCAACTTCTTTTCCTGCGATATGATCAAACTAATTACCCGGTTATTTCTCATTATTATTTAAAGCCTCATTAACGCCTTTACTGGAATGCTGTGGCTAAAGATGCAAATAAACAGTCAATAAACTAAATGGAAAGCAAGTCGATTTAAATGAGTTTTACAGATCCTTTTTAAGTAAAGTTTTAACAACTGTCTTTAATGAGCTGTCGTATCTGATGAAAAATGGGATATGTTATTTAACTTAGCTTTATTGGCTTTTTTAACTATCACCTTATGGACTTTATAGCCTATCAGCAGCTTTTTCAGGATATTTTAACGGATACCCATTCCCGGTTTCCTTATGATGACCCGCATTACCTGAATTATACCCGGCTAAATTGGTCGAGGCAGGAGCGGTGGCTGAAGGTGGGTGTGCTGAATGAAGAATTAGTTGAACTGATTACAAGTATCAGCACCAAACAAAACTGGACTATTATTACCGAGCCATGGTGTGGCGATGCATCCCACAGTTTGCCTTTTATTCAGCGGTTATCGGCTTTAAATCCGTTAATAAAAGTTGACTATCAATTAAGGGATAGCGAGCCATTTTTAATAAACAGTTACCTCACCAGGGGCAGTAAATCGATACCCAAACTGATTATTGCCGATGCTGAAAATACAAACCTTGCCGTTTGGGGCCCACGACCAGCCGGTTGCCAGCTGTTGTACGAGCAACTGGTGAAAGACCATGTTGTTATGGAGCAGCAAAAGATAGCTTTGCAACAATGGTACAATGCTGATAAGGGCGTGAGTTTGCAGCAGGAATTGGTTGTTATTTTTAAGGAGATACTGGGCAGTGGAAAAATATAGCGAAATTCTGAAGGTGGGATTGACAACGATTTAATCCCCAATGTGATGCCGAGCTTGTTTCGGCAACCCATATGCTAAGTATACTTCATGCGGGTCACCTGTCCTGTGGGGGGCCGAAACAAGTTCGGGACGACTTCCGTTTTTCAACTTGTCATGGGTAGCGATAAAATTTCGCAGAATTCTGAAGGATGAATGACGTCGTGAAAATGGCTGTCATGGTGAGCTCGTCGAACCATAGCGGGCAAAGGCCCCTCCGCGCGAGCCTTTGACAGGCTCAAACTGACAGGACTGTTCACTTCACAAATACAATACGCCTTGAATAGAAAATTAACTCAATAACCCGCCCGTAAATGACACCTTGATCTTTGATTGAAAGTTTTCAATGATCTTGAAAATCTCTTTTAATGTAACCCGTTCAATTTTTGATAGTTGCGAGATATCGATATAGTTATCGGGTTCGGTATGGTCCTGGATGATTTGTTCGGTTTGTTTTTTTAGCCGCAGGTTCATCAGGAAGTAGTAGGATTGAATCAGCTCGTGATATTCCGATTCAGAGAAAACTCCTTTTGTCTTCAACGCTTTCAGGCGTTCGCCGGTATTTACTTCAAAAACGCGGTTTTTAAGGGCGTAAACCCGTACCAGGTCAACAA
>NZ_JBFUIJ010000079.1:0-16104 GCF_056401935.1 Mucilaginibacter sp. P4_D1 | reverse complement strand
GGTTCCGACGCTTCATGCTCCGTGGGAAAGAAAAAGTAGCGATAGAATGGGGCTTACTTTCAATCGCACAAAACCTAAGAAAAAAAGCTGCCTAAAGGCCTTCTTTTCACTCGTTCTTAATCAATAATATTCGTTAGTTCGAAATCAACATCAAAAAACTACTTGAAATCGATTTATCCGCCGTAAAATAAAAAGACCGCATCATTTGATTTATGATACGGCCTCTTTTGGATTTTTAACCTATACCATTCGCCAATACGCCAGCCATAGATCAATGAAATTCAAAATTTTCTGTCCCCGCGGGGGCTCTCCAATGCTATTAAGTTAAACGTTTTCAACCCCGTAGTAGGGGTATAACATTTGTATAAAAAATGGAAAAATAATGCTCCGTGCCGTAGGTACGGAACTTATTTAGCGTACCTACGGCACGCAAAAATGTTAAATTATAAATGCTACAAATGTTTTGCTCCGATGGAGCAGCCCGTCAATTCCTTAACTTAGTAGCATTGGAGAGACCCTCAGAGGAAGGTAATAAAACTCTCCCTACTCGCTCCTTAAACTCTTCACCGGGTTAGCCAGCGCTGCTTTGATGGATTGAAAACTGATGGTAACAAAAGCGATAACGATAGCTATAAATGCGGCTAACACAAAAACAGTCCAGTGGATCGGGATACGGTAGGCAAAGCCATCCAGCCAGTTGTTCATGGCATACCAGGCCAATGGGAAAGCTACTACGATGGCTATAAGCACCAGTTTGATGAAATCTTTAGCCAGCAGGCCTATAACGCCGGTAACTGATGCGCCTAATACCTTGCGCACACCAATTTCGCGGGTGCGCACCTGGGCGGTGTAGGCGGCCAGGCCCAACAGGCCCAGGCAGGATATAAGTATGGCCATGCCTGCAAAGTAGTTAAACAGGGTGCCTTCGCGCTGTTCGCCCTGGTAAAGGTTGTTGAAAATCTCGTCCAGGAAGTTATAGCTAAAAGGGAACTCGCCGTTGTATTGTTTAAACTGGTCGCCGGCCGCGGCTATAGCTGCAGCGGCATTTTTGGTGTTGGCTTTAATATATAAGGTTTGATAAACGGCTGGTCTGTAAAAAAAGAGGGCCGGCGCAATTTTTTCGCGCATGCTGGCAAAATGGAAATCTTTTACTACGCCAATGATAGTGCCGTTAGTTTTTTGAAAACGGAAGCGTTTGCCGATGGGGTTTTTAAGGCCTATTTCTTTTACGGCTGCTTCGTTGAGGATAAAATGGGTGGAGTCGGCCACAGCACCGCTAAAGGTGTTTCCCTGCTGCATTTTTAGCTTAAAAAACGAGATGAAATCCTTATCTATCCCCATAGGGTGCAGGATAAAGGTTTGGCCTGGCGCTTTGCCATCCCAGGAGTTGTCGCCCGAGATATTGCCGCCGCTGTTGATAATGTTGCCGGTTGCGCGGGTTACACCTTCTACACCGGGCTGCTTCAAAAGCTCGGCCCGCACGGCATCGTAATGTTTTGAGGCATCGCGCATCCAAACCCCAAAAACATGGCTTTTATCGTACCCCAAATTTTTTGATTGGATGTATTTTAATTGCCGGGTGATAACCAAAGTGCTCACAATAAGCACTACCGAAAAGGTAAACTGCACTACCACCAGTATTTTGCGGAACATGGCATCGCCAATGCTGCCGTTTATTTTGCCCTTAAGCGCTTTTAAAGGCTCAAATGAGGATAGCAGCATGGCCGGGTAAATGCTGGATAGGGCCAGGGTAGCTACTACTGTTATGCTGATGATAAGCCAGATATGCGGATCGAGTAGGTTAAATACTAACTGTTTGCCGGCCAGTTGGTTAAATACCGGCATGAGCAGGTATATGGCGAACAAGGCAAACAGCGTGGAGATGGCGAAAAGCAGGGCGGTCTCGACCAGGAACTGCATAAATAGCTGTATTTTGCCAGCCCCTATAATTTTGCGCATGCTAATCTCTTTGGCGCGCAAAAGCGAGCGGGCGGTAGAAAGGTTCACATAGTTGATGCACGCAATGAGTAGTATTACCAAAGCTATGATAACAAAAATGCGTACCGTTTGGATGCCGTGATCGGTGCCGTCGGCATTGTACAGGTGCATTTTATTGATGGGCAGCAGCAGGTAGTCGGCATCGGTATCTTCGGCGCGATGCTTAATGTGGATCCTGAACAAATCGGCCGAGAGTTTTTTTAACGATGTGCCCGGTTTTAGTTTAAAATAGGTTTGATAAGAGTAGTTATTAAAATCGGTGTTAGCATCTACCTTGCCGTGTTCCAGTATATATTTAACGTGGTAACTCATGGGCATAAGCATATCAAAGTTGATGCTGGAGTTAAGCGGAAAATCGTTGATAACCCCGCTCACGGTAAAGTTTTCCTTACCTTCTGCCACAATCACTTTGCCAATGGGATCTTCGGTGCCAAAATATTTTTGAGCAGTGTTTTTGGTAATGACAACCGAGTTGTCATTAAGAAATGGCCTGGCGGTATTGCCTTCAATAAGCGGGAAATCAAACACGTTGAATAGCGAAGGATCGGCAAAGCCCACGCTTTGTTCGCCAAAAACTTTTTCCTTGTATTTATATAACGAGAAAAACCAGTTGGGGGTAATTCGTACCTGCTCGTGCACATCGGTGAGTTCCTGTTTAGCCAATGGCCCGATAGGAGCTACTGTGGTTTGCCAGATTTGTTTACTGGCGCCCGTACCGCCAAAAAGCTCTACGCGGTAAATGTTATCGGCATTGCTGTGAAAGCTATCGAAACTTAACTCATCCTGTACCCAAAGCAATATCAATATGCCAATGGCCAGCCCGGCAGTAAGGCCGGTTATATTGATTAACGAATAGAACTTGTTGCGAAACAAATTTCGCCAGGCGGTTTTAAAATAATTCTTTAGCATAGCCACAATGTAATTGAATCGATAGGGTAATAAAATCATGCCAGTTTTATAACTAATTGAAAGGTAGTAATTTACTGATTTTGTTGTGCTATTGAACGTTCGCAGGCGGACGGTTGCGTGCGCTTATAGAACACGCGGTTTATTCTGAATAGATCCGCGGGGCTTAGGCACTGGTACAAGCGACAGGATTAAACTCCATCGACCCAATACTCAATAGAATATCATACTTAATCGGCTAACCACCTTGGCTCAAGTACCCGGTTAAAGCCGTTTAGGATTAGCCTCTTATCCGCCTTTGCCTCTCACGCTAATTAGCCCGCATGCTAACGCCTGGTTAATTTCTGATTCGGAATAATTTATCGTTGTTGGCAAATAGTAATAATTCCAACTATTATTTGCAATCGCTCAAAACATAATCCTTTTACGGTAGTTATCTAATCACGCTAATATTTCTTATAAATAGAATAATTTATTTATAAATAAATAAAAATGGAAATTGAAGATGAATAAAGTCGAATCAGGGGATTATAATTTTTAAACAAAAAGACAGGATATGGCTGACATGAATACTCCACCCGGATTGCCCGAAGATTATACCTGCCTTGACAATGAGAGCCAGGAGCAAATAAACCACCGTAAGGAGCGCGTAGCTGCTATAGTGGATAAGCTTAAGCACCATGATGAGGCAGATCTTGCAAATACAAACCTGCGTGGGCCAGGTTACACCGCATTTACCAATCAACACATATACAAACAAACACCTATGGAAATTTCTGAAAAAGCACTGGATGTGATCAATGATCTGATCCGGATTAACAACGACCGTGTGGAAGGCTTTGAAAAAGCCAGCCGCGATTTAGACGAACAAGACAGCGGACTTATCTCTGTTTTTACTAAACTGGCAGGCGAAAGTGGGCAATACTCGGCCGAACTAACGGGCATTGCCGAGCAATACCACGATGACGTTGCCGAGGGCACAAGCGCATCGGGCGCCTTACACCGTACCTGGCTCGATATTAAATCGGCATTTACAGGCAGCGATAGGGAAGCCATCCTGAACGAGTGCGAACGCGGGGAAGATGCTATCAAATCGGCCTACGAATCGGCACTTGACCCGGATAATGAGCTTAATCCCGAGCTGGTGCAGGTATTACAGGCCCAGCAACGTGGTATTATCGAAGGTCATGATCTGATTAAATCTTTACGCGATCAGTCGGCCGCCGATGACGACGATTATCGCGGTGGCGATGAAGAAGGCACGGTGCAAGGTATTTATCCCGGCGCTGGTACGGCTGCATCCGCTTATACAAGCGACGCCACAACTTTTGAACAGGAAAAAGCTTACGCACCCGAATATGAAAATGTACAGGCCGAAGGTGTGTATACCGACGAAATGGATGCAGAAACCGGCAATTCAAAATTGATGGAATTTTTTGTGAACGAACTGAAAGATTTACTATGGGCCGAAAACAAATTAGTAGATACCCTGCCCGAAATGGCTGAAGCTGCTACCTCGACGGAATTGAGGACCGCTTTTGAAGGCCACCTGGCCGAAACAGAAACGCATGTTAGCCGACTGGAACAAATTTTTGGCATTTTGGGTTTGGAGCCGGAATCAAGAAAATGCGATGCGATGGCAGGTATAGTTGATGAAGGCGATGAAATCATCGATGCTACAGAAGAGGGTACAGCGCAACGCGATGTAGGCTTGATATTTGCCGGGCAAAAAGCCGAGCATTATGAAATTGCCTCGTACGGCGGCATGGTAGCATTAGCCAAAACACTGGGCTATTATGACATTGCCGAAACCCTGGTATTAACGCTCGACGAAGAAAAAACCGCCGATGCCCTACTAACCGAAATAGCCGAAAGCTATGCCAACGAGCAGGCAGCAAATGAACCGGCAGAAGGTGAACTATAAAATTTTGTAATTATGGACGACAAAACCATCACCGGGAACCCGGATAGCAAGCTGATAAACATTAGCGAAAATTACGAAGTGGAGTACTGGAGCGAAAAGTTTAACGTAAGTGCCGAAGTTTTAAAAAATGCCGTGGCTGTAGCAGGTAATACTGCTAAGGATGTAGAAGCTTATTTAAACAGGCGCAAGTAGTAAAAAATACTCATGGAAGGGCTGCCCTGGTGGCGGCCTTTTTACTATAAACCAGAGATTCCAGGTACTGCTACAACCAATTCTGTTTTAATATACATAAAAATATCCTTACAGCGCGTTGCCTTTCAATTACAGCTTAACTATTGGATTGGAGAGCTTTTTGGTAAGTAAAATTTATGACACCCATTAACCTTACATTACAAAATCGTAAAAAATTAATAGTTATCCCGGATACGATAGCGCACCTGGATGGTCACGCTATACTCACCTTCACTTACAGCATATTTGTTGATGACGGCATCAGCACACCACAGCAAAAACGTTCGCGGGAAAGTACCCTTCACTTAAAAAGGATCGACGATCCCAATTATTACGGTTTTATCACCTTTGAAAAACCGGGACATGTTTTTAGCTACACTGCTGATGGCGAGCTGGAGCTTAATATCGATGAAGTGGAAGAGGTAATAGAAGGCCTTAGCCATGTACGTGATAATTCGGCCCTGTGGCAAAACCCCGATAGCTATTAACCTGCGTGTTATACAACAACTTTAAATAACAGTTACAAATAAACAAAACCATGAAAAAAATCTATTTACCAGCCATTATTTGCCTTATGGCACTATTAAACAGTTGTTCAGTTATCGGCGGAATTTTTAAAGCCGGCGCAATTACCGGCGTTATAGCTATAATTGTAGTTATCGCCCTAATCATCTGGATTTTCTCGATGTTCAGGGGTAAAAGTTAATGGCCAAGTACTACAGGTAAACCTATAATTAGCATAATTAAAAATCGGGCACCGGATGTAAAATACCTGAAATGGAGGAAAACTTCGGCTTTAGACGTTATACATTCGGTGTTGGATAGCAGTGGCGGATTCTATTTAATAGCAAAACTCACTACCGAGGCCCATCTTTTGGCTTGGTAATACTTTCATGGTCGGCTTTGCATCCTGATAAAAATCCAATCTTTAAGATATATCAACACCAGAACGGTTGAAATACTATTCAGGGATAAGGTATCTACGATTTGATTTCGGTTGTAAACCAGGTTGTTAAAACAAACCATAACCAAAGTAGCTAACAACAAACAAAAGGCATCCAAAGTTAAAAGATATAGTATTTTATATTCTTTTAGCATACATTTCCGGATGATCTTGTAATCGGCCCGGTAACATAATACCGAAAAAAACACTAAAGCGCTAAAGACGTACTGTGACACCGATACCGGGGTGACATACTGGAGGCTGGATAAAGATTTTACAAAATATTGCTGTACCGGAAAATACGAACGGTCGACAATGAAGTAAAAAAACAGGAAAGCAGTGATATGAAATCCATATCGAAGCAAGGTCATCAATAAAAAAATATTTTTGAATTTTTCTGTTATTGGGTTTAGGTGTGTGATTGGCATTTTAATAGGATGTGCTGTTTTTGTTTAAAAGGTTACTGTTGATAAATTCACTCAGCAAAACATAGCTATCATACTTGCATAAAGCTACAATGATTCTGGTAAAATCAGTTCTATCAGGTCAAAATAACGTAAAGTGTTTTTGCGTCGAACACTTAATGTCCTGTTATTTAGGTAGTTGATAATGTTCGCGTCCGGACAACTTTGTATTCCCGCAAAAAACCGAATACCCTGGTTGTTTCTTAACCGTATAGCGGCTACCTTTGCGGCATTATGCTGCAACGTATAACAGCCTATTTATTGATCTTTTCGCTGGCAGCGGTCAATTTCTCGCGATTTTTTGTATACGCGGGATTTGAACTGAACAGGAATTACATTGCCACCACCCTTTGCGAAAACCGGGATAAGCCCGCCGTGCATTGCGATGGCAAATGTTACTTCGCCAAAAAGATCAAACAGGCTGATGATAAGCAGGCCAGCGACGAAAGGCAGTCGCAAAAGAGCCTCTTCCAGGAAGTATTTGTTGTCAGTAGTACTGACATGAAATTCCACTCCAGCCTGTTGCAAGTAATTGATACCCCGTATGATGACTGCCTGCCACCAACCCCGGCCGCAGTGATCTTTCAGCCCCCGCAGTTAGGATAAATTCTACTCATTTTTTCCCGGATGTTTTTTGATTGATACGGCTTTGCTGTGAGCTTTGTGCAGGCGTTGTTATATGCTCTCCTGTATTGTCATGGCGAGGAGGAACGACGAAGCAGCCTCGTAGCCTTGCCCATTCGATTTGCTTGCGACGAGGTTGCCGCGCTACGTTTGCAATACCTAATTAAAATCACTCATCCGGATACAATTTATTTATCCATCCGAGGTAACTCCCCATACTTAATACATGAAGAGATTTTTCATTCTATCTATATTGTTTTTAATACTTAACACCCTGGCTTACAGCCAGATTAATATACAGGTTATGGTGACCGATGCCAATACCCACGAGACCATGCCCGGTGCTATCATCGCCAATACCAGCGGCGAAAAGCTGGGGGTAGCCGATGCCAAAGGACGGTACGTTATTGTAAGTTCCGGCATCAGCCAAATTAAAGTAACAATGGTTGGCTATAGTACACAAGTAGTTAACGTTACCGGCGGCAAGGCAGATGTCGCTTTGGTGCCATCTACCTTAGACCTTCAGCCCGTAGTAGTTACAGCCAGCAGGCAGGGGCAGGCGAGGCAGGATGCACCAATTGCCATCAGCAAAATAAACTCTACCCAAATAAAAGATACCAAAGCAACAGCCCTGTACCAGCTGCTTAACAAAGTAGCCGGCGTTTACATGGTTGATTTGGGGAACGAGCAGCATACTATGGCTATCCGCCAGCCCATTACTTACAACGCCCTTTACCTGTACATGGAGGATGGTTTACCAATACGCCCAACGGGGATTTTTAACCATAACTCGCTGTACGAGATTAACATGTCGGGCGTTAAGGATATCGAAGTGATCAAAGGGCCGGCATCATCATTGTATGGCAGTAACTCCATTGGTGGCGCTGTAAACTTTATCACTCAAGGACCGCCCTCGGGTTATGCGGGCGACGTTTCTATCCGTGGCGATAACTATCACTACCGCCGGGTTGATGCAGATGGCGGTTTTACGCAAGGCAAATTCGGCCTTTATATAGGCGGTTACATTGGTCGCCAAAAAGACAGCTGGCAGGATTATTCTGATTTTGATAAGTATTCGGCCAACTTTAAAACTACGTATGATTTTAATGCGGGTACACGATTAACCACTTCTGCAGCATATAATTACCTCAATACCCAAACGCCAGGCAGCCTTGACAGTGCCCACTTTTATAACAGGAGCTACGGTGCTAATCAGCGTTTTACCTATCGCAAGGTCCAGTCGTTCAGGGCCAGCACCAGGCTGGATCATCAGTGGAATGGAAATAACGCCACTTTTGTGACCCTGTTCTTCCGCCATAATTCAACGGCTCAGTTGCCAAGCTATTTCATATCCGACGTTAGGGACAATACAGGCAACTACCTGAGCAGTAACGGGCAGGTGAATGATCAGCGTTTTCAGAGCTATGGCTTGTTGGCACAGCATAGGGTCAATTTTGATTTTCTGCATTCCAGGCTTATAGGAGGGGTTTATGTGGATGATAGCCCAAGTTCGTACTATGCCCAATACCTTGATATTGATAAGGATGTGCAGAATAACTACTACTCCGGCTTTACCAATACCGGCAAGTATATTGATGATTACCGTATCAAGTTATTCAACACGGCCGCTTATATCCAATATGAAATTAAACCCGTCGAAGCCTTGCGCATAGTGGCTGGTTTGCGGTATGATAGAGTGCATTACGATTTTACCAATAGTCTGCCTGCCGGTAGTACCAAATACAAACAGCAGGAAACCAATAACTTTAACATTGTGGCGCCTAAGCTGGGTTTGACATATGATTTAGGCAGCAACAAAGGTTTGTATGCCAATTACAGCGTAGGCTTCCAACCGCCAGAAACCAGCGATTTGTACAGTTCCAGACAGTTAACGCCTTTAAAGCAGGCTACGTTTGATAACTACGAAATAGGCGGCTGGTTCTCGGCCTTTAACAAAATACTGTATTTTGAAATGAGTTTATTTGACCTGGAGGGCCGTAATGAGATTATCAGCCAGCTTTTGCCCGATAATACTACGCAGAACCAAAACGCGGGTGCTACCCGTCACCGTGGGGTGGAGTACTCGCTAACTATAGCCCCTGTTAAGGAATTAACTTTTAGGTTTAGCGGCACCAATGCACGCCACACCTATGTTAATTACAGCGAAGTAAGCACCAGTTACAGCACTGGCACTAGCACGGTAATTAAGTACGATGGCAACCGCATGAACAACGCCCCGGCCTGGATTGCCAATTCCGAACTTACTTACAAGCCGGCCTATCTGCAAGGCTTCAGGGTAGCAGGCGAGTGGCAGCATATTAACCAGTACTATACCAATCCGGCCAATACCAAAACCTATAGTGGGTATAATATTTACAACCTGCGTGTAGGTTATGATGTTAAAAGCGATGTGCTAAAAGGGGCGGGCATCTGGTTTAATGTATTAAATTTAACCAATAAACTTTATGCTACAACGGTAACCAGTAACCAGTACGGCGATACCTACAATGCCGCCGCACCGCGTACTTATACCTTGGGCATCAGTTATTCATTTTCAAAATATTAATTAATGGCATCATCAGCAATAAAAAGCAACTTTTATAAATGGCACCGGGTGCTGGGTTTAGCAGCCCTTATCCCGGTCATCTTCTGGACATTGAGCGGGTTATCGCACCCGTTTATGTCCAACTGGTTCAGGCCGTCCATTGCAAAGGAAGTATTTAAACCTTTGTCGCAAAGTAAAATGAAACCTGTGCTCACCATTCAGCGGGTGTTGGACCGTAACCATATTACTGCCTTGCGGAACTTCAACCTCATCAACTTTAAAAAAGGCACCTTTTACCAGGTACTTGGGGTAGATAGTACATATAATTACTATTCGGCAACCGACGGTGTATTGTTACCGCATGGTGATACCGACTATGCCGAATACCTGGCCCGCTATTTTGTACAGGACAGCACATCGGCAATACAAATGAGCCTTCAGCGTAGTTTTGATAGCGAGTATCAGCCTATTAACCATTTACTGCCTGTATTCAAAGTTTCTTTCGACAGGCCCGATGGGATGGATGTTTATGTAGAGACAGGCCAAAACCGCATGGGGACTTTCAATAACAATACCCGGAAGGCTTTTTTGTCGTTGTTTGAGGAGTTTCATACCTGGCAGTTTTTGGCCCGCTGGGGTGGCGATACTTTCCGTAACGTGGTATTACTCATTATTATGGCTATCATGCTGTTTGCGCTTATCAGCGGGTTAACGGTTTATGGTTTAATGTGGAAGAAGTTTAAAACCATCGCCCAAAACCGCAAAACTAAGGGGGCGGAGGATAAACGTTTCGTACACCGTTTTCATCGGCAAATAGGGCTTATCGTATCCTTTGTAATGTTTACCTTCGTGATTAGCGGCGCGTTTCACCTGGCAGTGAAGCTGCACAACAGCGTTCCGGTTAAAGCAGATTATGGGCAGATCATCAAACGCGAACAGTTGGGCGTATCTAATTTAACATTGCCCTTTGCCGATAGCCTGATCTGCAAGGTTGGACTCACCAGTTTTAATGGTAATGTATTTTACCAAGTGACCGACAATCAAAAGCAGCTAACCTATTTCAATGCCAGCGACGGTAAGGAACAGCTTAATGCCGATGAAGACTATGCCAGGTTCCTGAGCACTTATTATCATACCGATGAGCTCAAAACCTTTAGCGGCCGGGTTACGGTACATCAGGTGAAGCAATTTGATAACGAATACGGCTTTATCAACAAACGCCTGCCGGTTGAGCGGGTAAGCTATCCTAATGGAGATAACTGGTATATCGAAACCACCACGGCTAAACTGGCCACCAAAGTAACCGGTATTGATAGGGCCGAAGGCCTCTCCTTCATCTTCCTGCATAAATATTTCGGTATGACCTGGGCCGGTAAAAATATTCGCGACATTGTAAGTATGCTTGCCGCATTGGGCGTACTGGTTGTATCTTTGTTTGGCTTTGCCTCATTTATAAATAACAAGTAATCATGAAAAAAATCATTATCATATTGGCAGTAGCCACATTTGGTTTGGGCAGCGTTACCTCATGCAGCAGCCCGGCCGAAAAGACAGTAGTAAAAAAGCAAAGCAAATACATGTGCACCATGCATCCCGATTTAGCTTTTGATAAACCCGGCACATGCACCAAATGTGGTATGGAATTGGTGGAGCGGGATACAACAGCGGGGAAGTAATCCCCCAAAGCAAAGGTAAATGTCCTCTCGAGGTCGGGTGTGTTACAGCGTGCTATGCATTCGAGATTATTTGATACCTGCTCCTCTTTAGTGGGAACTGCTCTGCCCAACCTCTTTAATTTTTACAATTAGCCTTAATCGTAAAAATTACGCCAAATAAAAAAGACCCCGCCTGGCGGGGTCTATACTTACTTACATTATAAACACTAAACTAAAACTCTCTTTTTTATTTAAAAACGCTGTACACGTTAGTAATTTTCCAGCCTTTGCCGGTATTGGCAACCGTTACGTAGTTGGTGCGCACAAAGCCATCAAACTGCATATCAACTTTTACCACAGCCAGGTCGGCGTTGCTTTCCATGATGGTAGTGCTGGTGGTGCAATTTTGCTCGATATTTTTGTTTGATTTTATCGACTCAATCATTTCGTTTTTGGTAAAGCTTAACACGTTTTTACCACGTAACATATTAAATTTAGCCGATTGATCAACCACATCACCAAGGCCCTGGATTTTGCCGCGGGTCATGGCGTCTACATACGTATTTATTGCGAAATTGCGGGTAAGGTTATCGCCTTCTGAAATTACGTTGGCTTTGGCTGCGCCACAAACTATTACTAAAGCAAATGCTGCGATTATTGATTTTAAGGTTTTCATATTGTTGTTGTTTTGAGGTTATTTGTTTTTTAATTTATATCTATAAGACAGCGGCAGTATTCCATTCGTTACAGMTAAATCAATAGATTTGTACGATTTAACAAACATTTAACAATTGGTATTTTTTATTAAATATTTAGCAACAGAAATATAATATATACCCCACTATGGTTGATTTTACTACCATTATTTTGCAATTTGCTGAACAGGGTGAAAAAACAGGATGGACTTATATTGAGATTCCGGCCGATTTAGCGCAGGAAATGAAGCCCGGGAACAAGAAATCCTTCCGGGTAAGGGGCAAACTCGATAATTTAGACGTACGTGGAATGGCCCTGATGCCTATGGGCGAGGGCAATTTTATCATGGCGTTAAAAAAAGATGTTTGCAAAGCCCTGCACAAAAGCCGCGGCGCTATGCTGCGTGCGCAACTTGAACCCGACGACGATTTTAAATTTGCAATCCCTGCCGACCTGCTGGAGTGTTTTGAATACGAACCCGAAGGTGAAGCGTTTTTTAACAGCCTTGCCGAAAGCCACCGCGGCTATTTTATAAAATGGATAGACAGCGCCAAAACCGATGCGACCCGTGCCAACAGGATAGCCAGTACCATAAACGCCATGGCAAGGCGAATGGATTATGGGATGATGTTGAGGGAACTAAAAAAAATGAGGGAATAAGTTTAAAACTTGCAAAAAACAAACCTGAATTTGAAAAATCAGCATAAAAAAAGCAATATTTAATGGTATTGCTTGCATAAAATGCATGAATGATAATAGCAATACTTAAATTTGCAATTCATCAATAAAAAGAATGGTAAAATTATTTGTTGTGGGAATACCCCGCGATATGGACGAGATTGAATTACTCGAGATATTTACCCTGTACGGCCAGGTTGAACAAGTAAAGATCATTACCGACATTGATACAGGCCAAAGCAAAGGGTATGGTTTTATTAATATGACAGATCAGCCCGGTGCCGATAGGGCCATCGATGCGTTAAACGGCTCAACAATTGACGACCGTGAGATTAGCGTACGCGTTGCCGACGACAAGCGGCCAGCGCCGGAACCTCCAAAGCAACCTTTTAAAAAATCCTTTACACCCAAAAATCAATATCAAAAGGTAAACCCGCGAACATTAAACGAAAAACAAAAACGGCCGAGAAGGCCGCTTTGATACTTTAGACTGCGTTTTTTTACTGCGGCCCGTTAGGAATAACGTTTTTTTGCATCAGGCTAAATTTTAATATATTAGCGTGGTATAAATGAACCTAACTAACTCCTAAACCGCATGGAAACCCTTGAACAGGAAGAAAAATCACTCTTCGTAGATGTAACTTCGCAAAAGATATATACGCTCCGGTCTATACAGGTAGCTACTTTTTTGGGCGGGCCGATAATTGCAGGCTACCTCATATCCGAAAATTACAGGGCTTTTAACGAAGACAAAAAATCAAAAACAGCCATCGTGCTTGGCCTTCTTGCAACAATCGTATTATTCGGCGTGATATTTATGCTGCCCGATACTAAGAAAGTGCCAACATATATTATTCCGCTGGCTTACAGCTGGGCTGCCTATATATTGGTGCAACAACTCATGGGTACACAAATGAAGGCCCATATGGCCGCCGGTGGTGGCGTATATACTATCTGGCGGGCGCTGCTGGCCTCGCTTATCGGTTTGGTTGTTACGGTGGCCGGCGTTTTTGTGGCGCTTTTATTAGTGGGGTAGGCAAAAAAATTATACATCATGACAAGAACTACCCTTACGGCCAACTGGATACAAACTATAACTTGGTTTAATAATACCATTGTTGATTGGGCAAGCGCCGGTCAACAATACAGGTTGAACGGAAAAGTGAATCAGCTTTGCACGCAAACTTTTGGCGCATTAGATTTTAATGGTGCCCTTTGCTCAGCTGACGGTAAATATGCTTTTATTTACCAAAAAATGGGTACGAAAGGTTTACTATTAAAAGGGGATACCCTATTGAGGGAAATAAACAGGTCATATTATTATGCTAACGTCTATGAGTGGCCTGTGGCCTTTGTAACCGTTGATGGAACAACGTATCTTATTCATTGTCCTAAAGAATATTGCAGACTTGATTTTGAAAATGTTGAAACAGGGGAGATTGTTACCGATGTAGCGGGACGCGAACCGGACGGTTTTTTTCAGTCAAGATTGGAATTAAGCGCCGACGGAACTTACCTATTGAGTAAAGGCTGGCATTGGCATCCAAGGGAAGCAATTTACGCTTACAATATTAAAGCCTGCATTAAAAATCCTTTGCTACTTGATGATTCAGCTTTGTACCCTAGTTTACGTGCTGAGGTTTGTACCGCAAGTTTTATCACCGCTACTAAAGTTTTGATTGGCACGTCTGACGAGGTATTTGACGACGAAGCCGAAGATAATTTCCCGACAAAACACATTGCCATATGGGATATTGAGACCGACGAAATATCAAACCCTGTAAAAGTTGATGGTGAGTTTGGTAATCTGTTTGCTATTGATGCCGACCGTGCCTGGGATACTTACCTTTATCCCAAGATTATCAGTCTAAATACCGGAGAAGTTATAGATAAAGATGAATCGGTTTACAGTGGCAAACAAAATTCAAGTATTGTAAATAAAGAGGATTTGGCGCAGATTGTGTTTAACAGGGATACGCAACAACTTGCAATAGCTGGTAAAGAAGTGATTGACGTTTTTACACCATAAATCACCTGCAATTAAGGTGTTATTTCCCCATCAACAACTTATCTACCAACTCATCCGTCAAAACAGTTCGTTCATTATCGGTTTTCCATTTCCCACTGCTCGGCGGGAAGGCATTGCGCGAATACCCAACTTTGTTTTTAAAATCAAATATGGCGTGGCAGTAGTTATTGATTAATAACGAAGCCAATTGCCAGTCGTCGGTCCATGCTATTTTAATATTGCAGGGGATATCTTTATCTGTTACATCAGCTACATTATAAATATGTAGGGCATCCAGAATTGCCTGGCCGGGCATTTTTCCTATCGCATAAAAATATCCTGTTGTAAGGTCATCCTCAAAAACAACACCATGCGATGAATCGGGAACAACGCTATCCAGAAATGTATCCTCGCCAACAATAAATTCTTCTTCTACCTCTAAAATCATCGGGCAAAGTTACATTAAGGGAGCGGATTTTATTTCAGATCGAATTAACAGATTTTAACATTGTTTGAAGTGACTGCCAACGGAAATGGAATATATCTTTGTGTGATATGAAAAGGCCGTTGATTTTCTGATTCACATCATTAAGCTTGATATTGGGAAGTAACGCCACCTCTGCCCAGGTAAAAATAGGCTATATTGATCTTGAGGCTTTAATGGCTCAAATGCCCGAAACAAAAGAAGTAAAAAAGCAAGTAGATGTTTATCAAAAGCAATTTATAGATAAATTAACAGCTATGAATGATGAATATACGGCTGAACCACATGACTGGCCCAGAAAACTCACAGACTCCGCTCGCATAGCTATAGGGATAAAGTTGCAAGAAATTCAAACGCAAATGCAAGATTTTCAGGATAAAGCTATTAAACTGGTTGCAGCAAAAAAGAAAGAATTAACAAAACCCGTATCAGAAAAGGCAATAACTACCATCAACGAAATAGCCAAAGAAAACGGAATCAGCTATGTGATAGATTCATCAAAAGGCACCAGGTTAATTATTGCTTTGGATGGAATCGACCTGACGCCGGCAGCGAAAGCGAAATTAGGGATTAGGTGAAAGCCAGGCGTTCCGGCGGATGACGTTGGCCTTTCTGCCAATCAGCTTCCGTAACTTAGTTAAGTAGTTGAATCTGACCATTTATCATAGTATAGTTTCTTCAGATCCGTTTGTCGGTCGATGAGCGGTGCGTTAAGTCCTTGGACCAAATCAACGATATTTGTTTGTTTTGGAGACATTGTTAAATTCTTCAGAAAATCTTCAACAAGTTTGGATATAGTTGTATGATGTTTCCTGGCATATAGTTTTACATCTGCCAACACGATATCATCTATCTATGGTTAAATTAAGTTTAGTCTTCATTTAATCAATATACTTATTAGATATGATAATTGGCGCACAGAATTAGAGTTGGCGCACAGAATTAGAG
>NZ_JBFUIJ010000078.1:0-17224 GCF_056401935.1 Mucilaginibacter sp. P4_D1 | reverse complement strand
ATACTTGACCGCATTGTTCACCACTCATTAAGGGTCGAATTGTATGGCGAATCACTAAGGAGAAGAAACTCTAAATCAGAAAATGTATTTTTGTAAAAATAATAGTTGTTAAACCGGACAAAAACATCCGCTCTCAGGAGCCTATCTGTACAACAACTTTACTCTCTTTCAAACCCTAACTCAGAGGGGTCACTTTAGATTGGCGAAGAGGGGTCAACATCAGTGGTATATCCATAACCTACTGCCCCCCAAAAAAGGCTCAAAACTAAAAAAAAGCTTTTCATATCATTATTTTATAAAATTTTGATCCTTCATTTAAAATACTTTATCCATCAACACCCATTTAACTAGCCAGACACATGATGATCAACTATAATAAATTAACTAACAATGCCTCAGGACGCCGGATTAAATTTAATTACAATTCTTTATAAGTTATAAGCCATTAGGCATTAGCGCTAATGCCCAATGGCTTTGATATATAAAATAGCCCCTGATAGGTTGGGGGAAGTAACCGTCAATTTAATATCGCCCGAACTGTGCGTGCTTCTGATAACAACCAAGGCACGTCCGTGCCAGGCCTTACGTGTATCCGCTGCATATGGATCTGTGTCCTTCAAATCGGCATTATCTGCTCCCGCAATGGTGGCAGGCCCTTCAATTTTAAAATGCAGGCGATTTATAGCATTCGGTTGAACTATGCCGGCACTGTCTGTTATCTCAATGGTGACATAGGCCAAATCTTGCCCATTTGCCAATAACTTTTTATGGTCGGCAGTCAATTTTATTTTTGCAGCTCCGCCCGACGTTTGCAAAACAGTTGATTCAACCTCTTTATCGTTATCCACACCGACAGCCTTGAGCTGTCCCGGCGAATAGGGCACGGTGAATTCGGCTTTATGTTCCTGCGCTATTGCCGTAGGTTTTTCGCCAATAAGTTTATTGTTGAGATAAAGGCGCACCTTGGGATATTTTGAATAAACTTCCACTTTAATATCCTTTCCAACATAATCCGGCCAGGTCCAGCTTTCCCAGGTTGGCCAAACAGACCACCACGTTGTTTTAATTTCCAAGGGGGCTGGTTCAGGTTCCCGGACAGCCATGAAAAGTTTTTCGGTATTATTGTATAACAAGTTACGATAATGCGAAATCGGCTTCCTCCATCCAATCAGATCAACATCTCCACAATAAGCACCATGCCAGGGGAAAAAATCATGTTCCCAGTGTTCGCCAGGCATATCGCCCGAATAATACCAACGACCTATTCCTGATTCTCCAAGATAATCTATAGCCGTCCAAACAAAATCACCAAGAACATAATTGTTGTCTTCTACCAGCTTCCAATTGGCAAAAGCATCCTTGGGGTACGATTCAGTTTGAATGATCATTCGTGAGGGTACCCGCTGATGATCAGCAGGCGCGCTCTGCAAATGATAATTATACCCGCCAATGTCATGCGCCGCCATCAAGGAATCAAGCGTTGCCCAGTCTTTACCATTATCCACAATGGCCGATGTAACCGGACGGACAGCATCTATTTTTTTTATGGCACCTGCAAGCATTCTGGCCGTTTCTACGGCTCCCTGGCTACCCCTTTCTGCTATCTCATTACCAATGCTCCATATGACGATTGATGGATGATTACGATCCCGCATAACCATGGCTTCCAGATCGCGTTTCCACCACTTGTTAAAATATTCGGCATAATCATGTTTGTTTTTCCCTACTTTCCAACAGTCAAATGCTTCATCAACAACCAATAAGCCTAATCTGTCACAAGCATTTAAAAATGCCGGGGATGGTGGATTGTGAGAAGTTCTTACAGCATTGAACCCCGCCTCTTTGAGCAGTTCAACCTTGCGTTCCTCTGCACGGTCAAAAGCAGCGGCACCCAGGCAGCCATTGTCATGATGCACACACCCTCCATTCAGTTTTACTGTTTTTCCGTTAAGCTGAAACCCGTTTTCCGTAGTAAATTTGATGGAACGTATGCCAAACCCGGTCGCTGTTTGGTCAACTATTTTTTTATTTTGCAATACCTGTATCCGGGCACTATATAAATGCGGCGTTTCCGGCGCCCATAACATGGGGGCTGATACCGTAATTGTTTGAGCAATTTCCTTTTCGCTGTTAGCAGCCATGTCAACAGTTACTTGTTTATTGCCTGCGTTTTTAGCGTTTGGCCCTTTCAGCAAGGTACTAAGCACCAGATGTTGAGGCGACCCGGTTTCGTTTTTAATTAATGTTTTAATTTGAACGGTTGCTTTTTTTGCAGACACATCTGGAGTGGCAACTGAAACTCCCCACTCGGCTATATGCACAGCATCGGTAACATTCATCCAAACGTGGCGATAGATCCCGGAACCGCTGTACCACCTGCTGTTCACCTGTTGCGAATTATCAACCCGTACGGCTATCACATTCTCATGATTAAAATCCAGAAACGGTGAAAGGTCATAGCTAAATGACGAATAGCCATAAGGATAAACTCCAAGTGATTTCCCGTTAATGAAAACTTCAGAATTCATATAAACTCCTTCAAAGTAAATGGAAACCTTTTTGCCTTTCCATTCAGCCGGGGCTTTGAAAGCTTTCCGGTACCAGCCAATTCCTGCAGGAAAGTATCCACCGGCTCCGCCCGTCGGGTTTTTGGGGCTTATTTTCCCTTCTATACTCCAATCGTGTGGTAAATCAAGGCTTCGCCAACTCATATCGTTAAAATCTTTTGATTTTGCAGACATAGTATCTCCCAGAAAAAACTTCCAGTTATAATCAAATAGTTGTTTTCGTTCAATACCATTTTGACTTTGAGCGAGACTAAAATTAATGCCGGCCAAAAGCAAAAAGAAGGTCATAAATATCGTTTTCATAAAAATGAGCGTGTTTTTGAATTGTAGAATAATACATTTAGTTGTGAAACCATCCCATATTTCGGCGCGTTGCCATGGAGCACGTCTTTTTTTTCAGCGTCATTTTGCTGATGATGATGCTGATCTTCGCTTTAAGTGCAGCCTCGCTTTTGTTTTGTGCCCAAACGCCGCCGGCCACGAAAAATGCCATAAAACAGGCAATGGTATATTTCATAAATTAGTCTTTCTTTTATTTTTTGTCGATGCTATTTATCTGTGGCTGTAGGTTCAACAGCAGATGTGTTTAACCCTGGCGATATTGCTTTGATGTAAGCATTATCGGTTACAGCGCGAAGGAGCCGAAATTTTTATTTCCCCCTTATAAGTTAGCCGGACCCTAATTAAGCAACGATAGTTTTAACAAAGCGGCCCCGTGTGTATTGATCGTTTTTTTATATCCTTTTTTAAAGGTACCTACATCTTGTTTTTCCCAAAGGTCCCGAACGACTACCTTTCCTTCCAGGCCAAGTTGGGCAAAGTTTACATCCACATCCTGCGGCTGTGCCGCCAGGTTGAATAAAGCGACATAAATATCCTTACTATTGGGCACGTGCGAATACCAAACTATTGCATCATTAGTTTTGTATAACTGGCGCGGTTCGGTCCCATGTTGGTTAACGGCTATCACCTCATCGTTTGTAAACAGTTTCAATTCCTGTTCCCTGTTTTCGGGCAGGTTGCCGCCCAAAATTAACGGGGAGCGGAAGATGGTCCAAAATGTCATATGCGAATACTCCTCGTCTTTTGTAAAACGGCTATAACGCTCGGCACCTACAGGGCCCCGTTTTGACAACTTGCCTATCTGTATCATATCACAATCGGGCCAATGGCCGGGGCCGCCAAGGCCTTCCCATTGTTTGCCATAATTAAACATTTGCAATACGGCGGGCCATTCGTCCCAAAAGTCATTGGCCACCCGCCACATATTGGCATTTTGTTTTAAGTTATCAGCTTTAAAAACAGGCGTAGCCCCTGGTGATGTACTGAACACGATGGCCCTGCCGCAACTATCAATTGCCTCGTGGTAGCCCTCAAGCTCCGCAGTGCGATAAGGAGCCGATAAGTCATCAACCTTAATAAAATCGACGTTCCAAGCGGCATATAACTTCAATATTGAATTCAGGTATTCCTGCGCTCCGGGTTTAGCCATATTCAGGCCAAACATGTGGTTGTTCCAGGCGCATTTTGAACCGGTATCGGCTATCATATCAGCAGTTATGCCATTAGTGCCCATTACGGGTGATTTTGCCCATACTGCCTGGCGTGGGATGCCACGCATTACATGAATACCAAATTTCAACCCCAGCGAATGGACGTAGTCAGCCAATGGCTTAAACCCTTTACCGCCCATTGCCGACGGAAACTTAATTGTATCAGGTGTTAGACGCCCCCATTGGTCCATAGCCAGCCAGGGGCTATATGAGCCATCTTTAAGTCTTTTTTGAAACGGGTCGCTGCTTCGGCTATCAAAGGACCATAAAAAATCCACCACTATATACTGCCAGCCATGCGCCTTCAGGTTTTTAGCAACGTAATCAGCATTTGCTTTTACCTCATCCTCATGAACCGTCATACCGTAACAATTGTAACTGTTCCATCCCATGGGTGGGGTTAGCGCAACACCCGTGTTTTGCGCCTTTACAGATGTACAAAAACTAAATACTATTAAAAAAGTTAAAACTTTCCAGGTTGTGGTCATCTATCGGAGATTTATATTGTCAATAATATGTAACTGGTTGCGTTCAACGACTTATTAGTGTTGTAATAACTGGTTTTACGCTTAAATCATTAATTTCTTGCTTACTACATCTTGTTAATGTCAGGATGCCTATTTATTTGTTTAACTGGTTGAATTTTATTTTTCCGGGGAAATGGAATCTGTTATATGAAAAAAGTCAAAGTCGGCCGCTCCCCCTATATTTTTTGTAGCATAACTAAACAAAGCAAAACGATAGCCCATAAAATGCGGGATGCTATAAGCCATTTTTAATTGTGTGCCCAATGGTATCCACGTTTTCCCTTCCAGGCTATAAAAAAAATCTGCCCCGTCTTTTCTGTTTGTAAAATTGCATTCCGCCTTAAAGTACACTACCTTTTGATTTAAGGGGATTTTTTGTGCTTCTACAGGTTTTCCGGTACTTGCATTAATCATTAAGACAGCTTTGCTATTCCCTGTTATTTTGACACCGGCCAATCCGTAATTTTTTTGCAAAAGGCCCAAACCCGCAAAATCACCATCTTTCATTTTAGAAATGTCGAGCGAAACTGTCCCGGAGCATACCGGGCCGATAGTGCGTTGTGTCAATGAATTTCGTGCCATCAGGAAATTGGTGTCGATCCTGCCGGTGCTGAGTCGTAAATACCCTTTCCGCGCTGTAACAGACCACAAACTATTATCCGGGTTATGGTTCCATTGCCAAACCAGTGGTAATGCACGTTCGCCTTTTTTACGGGTAAACTCGTCCGAAGCAACAATGCCTGGGATCAAACCTCTACTGGCTGGCAGATCTAATGTATCCGGGGCTTTTCCGTTTTCTCCTAATACAGGCCAACCGTCTTCCCACTTTACAGGAACCAGATAGGGAATTCGGCCAACAGAACCAAAATCGCGAAAGAGATAAGAGAACCAGCGTCCGTCTGGCGTCTCAATAAGTCCACCCTGGGCAATTCCTCTATCCTGTAAGCCAACTTTTCCTTCCCAAGGACCGTTGATATCATCTGCCCTATGTATAACTACAGTTCTGTTTTTACCTCGTGGGGCGCAAATATTAAATAGATAATATTTTCCATTTATTTTATATAATTGAGATCCTTCAGCGCCAATGCCCATGTCGTTTCCTGCTGGTGCGTGGGCGTTTTCAATGATAACTTTCACCGGAACGCCTGGTCTAACTCCCGTCAGATCGTCATTTAATTCAACAAGTTTTAGTCTATCTGCATCATAAATTAAATAGGCTTTGCCATCATCATCAAAAAACAGAGAATGGTCATGATACGCTGGTTTAAAGGAAATTCTTTCCCAATTTCCTTTTTCTATATCTTTCGTTTTAAAAATATAAGTTTCACCTGTGGTTTGTGCAAAAGTGGTTACATAATACATACCTTTATGGAAGCGCAGACTGCTCGCCCATGAACCCTTGCCGTATGTGTTTTTACCTTCTGTCAAATTTAGCTCCGGCATATCTGCCAAAGTATCATAGGCATAGTTGATGATTTTCCAATTGACAAGATCTGTAGATTTCATAATAGGCACCCCGGGATTCATGTGCATCGTTGTACTGCTCATATAATAATTTTTACCAACCCTGATCATAGAGATATCGGGAACATCTGCATAAATAACAGGATTAGTGGCTTTTTGCGCGTATAAGCAGGGCGCTATAAGCGTGATAAGTAAGGCCGTCGTCCATAACCTGTAAATCGCATTTCTCATATTGACATTTGTTTTTTGTCCTGGTATTCTTACCTGGATTCAATTATTTATTTAATGTATTTATTTGAAGCACGCTTACTGAATATGGATCGAAAGTTCTTGTAAACTTAGCGCCTGCCACTTTTATCCTGGAGGTAACCGGAACTATCTTTACTGGATCGCTGATCGTGTTCGTATCTTCGGGTTTATCACCTTTTATGACCACGGTAATACCCTCGGGAGAAAGTTTTCCGGCACCCTTCAGATCGATATCAACCTGCTGCGGCTTTCCTGTTGCATTTACTACTTTAAGAAACAGTTTTCCCGTTTTGGTGTCCCGGGTAGCTACATAAAACATGCCTGGTATAGGTTTGGGCATGTTGTTCGCCGCGCTGTCCTGTTTGGTGGCAGGCCGCGTTTGGGTGGGGATATTGGCGCCTGCTATAGGCACCACTTTATTGCCGATATAGCTGTTAAACATTACCTGTACATGGTACGAGGGCGAACCAAAACTTGTCAATGCATCATAACCTATCAGGTTTGATTCCCATTGCCATGCTTTCGGCACGGTTGCGGTAGCCTTATTTACATTTGCAAATAAAGGCGCATAGCATGAGCGGATAACGACGTCTGAGTTACGTTCCATACCCGTCATCCACGCGGCATCACCGAGGGCGGCATTCAAAGTGGTGGTGGGCATGCCTTCCGTTGTTGCCCATTCACCTACAAACACTTTATAGCCATTGCGGTCGTAGTTATCATAATGTGCCGCATCCTCTTCCATTCCCCAGGCATTGCGGTAATAATGTTCATCTACAATTTCGGGCTTGCGAATGGTTAATTTACTCCTGCTCCCAAGCCAGTCTTTACCGCCGATGCTTGCAATACAGTGAAGGTTAGGGTATTTGGCTTTAATGCCATCATAAAACTGGGCAAAACGTCCGTCGTAACTGCCAGATTCGTCAAACCCGTCTTCGTTACCAATCTCCACATAGCTGAGTTTAAAGGGTGCCGGGTGCCCGTCTGCCGCGCGCTTAGCGCCCCAGTAGGTGTGTACGTCGCCCGTAACATATTCAATTTCATCAAGCGCATCATCTACATATGGTTTTAAAAGCGGGCCTGCGTCCACATGGTCGCCATCAAGTGAATAGCCGGCATGAACGGCAAGAAGCGGTTCCATCTTCAGGTCTTCGCACCATTCTAAAAATTCAAGCAAGCCCATCCCGTCGGTAGGGCGATAGCCCCATGAGCCGGTATGGCCGGGACGATTTTCAAGCGCGCCTAAAGTGGTCTTCCATGGGAAGGCATCGGTCAATTTCGGGCCTTCGAGGAAATTACCGCCGGGAAAACGTAAAAAACGGGGTTTCATATCGGCCAGTAACTTCATTAGATCTACCCGGTTCCCATTAGCGCGGTTATGATAGGTTGGCGGAAATAAAGAGACGAGGTTAAAATAATAAACCCCGGTACGGTTTGTGGAAATAACAAAACGAGCGTCAGTTGTTGGTTTAACACCAGCGCCGGTTGTTAATTTAAGTTCATATTTTTTCCAAAAGGTGCTTTTTACTAAATTAATAGTCCCCGAAGCATATATTGTTTTACCGTCATTACTTTCTATGCTTACGGTTATAGGCCCAGCCGTGTTATCGGCAATTACCGTAACAGCAGCTGTATGCTTGGGAGCCCATGGCTCGTTAGGCACTGGCTTACCTTCTGTACCCTTAATATAAAAAGAGGCGTTATAAGTTGTATTAGGCAAAACAGGTATGCCCCAATAGCCTTCATTTGCAATACCGGCCCTACCACCGCCGGTATCCACCAATAATCTTAAACAGGTAGTTAACGCGCCATTAATTGCATGGCGCCGCTGATCTGCCGGTACATAGTCGGAGTTTGTGGCAACCAATTGAATGGTGGCCTTCGCGCCACCTTCTTTGATTACGCTCCAGGCTTCCGGCGTATTGCGGTTGTCTTTAAAGATCCTGTTCCTGATCAGCTCGGCATACAAACCGCCATCGTAAGAATGGTTGATCTCTTCGGTCATCAACCCATACAGTTGCGGACTTACATTTGCGCCTGGCTTGGTTAAATCAAGCGTAAGCTTAGGGTTTTGCGCTTTTAAGCTTGTTGCTGTGAACAGGAACAGGCACAAACTTGAAATGGGTAATAACTTTTTCATCATGAAATTTAATATTATTTATTGTGTTTTTTACACTTATTTTATAGAGCCAACGGGGCATTTCCATTAAAATTTCCCTCGGGTACAAATCTTACGCGAACGACTACATTAAGTAAATTCTTAAGCCCCTATTTATTTCTAAATGAATTTCCACCAGTTGAAATTAAACAAATGCCCCTGGCCACCTTTAAACACAAAGTACACATCGTGAATACCTCTTGCTTTGTTAACCGCAACAGATTGGGTTCCCCATATTTCCAAACCGCCTGTGCTTTTTACGGATAAGGTGCCCAGTAAGAAACCGGTGGGACTGTCAATGTGTATCTCTATTATACCTTCATCGGTATTTGCTGCCACATTCGCATAAAATGACTTTGGGTCTCTTTTAAAATCCACGCTTCGTACTTTAATATAATCACCACTATCTATAGCTGTTACGTATATTCCATTATTCCCTATCGCGGTACTAACACCCGATTCCCAGGCTATTGTTTCGGCCTCCTGACGAACAAAAGGATTTAGGTTTCTTACTGCTTCGGTTACGCCTTCGGTAGTCGGGGTGATCATCGGAATTGTACCGTCAGGTTGATAAGTAAATTGATCAACACAAACCGACCTTGTAAAACCCCCTCCGCCCGGTAAAGCTTCGTTGTGATAAAAAAAGTATGATTTACCATGGTAATCTATCATCCCAGGGTGGTTTGTAAATGCGCCGCGTTTCTTGATAATGCGCATAAGTGTATCCCGGTACACCCACGGACCAGTTGGCCCGGTACTGGTAGAATAAGCTATATGCTCCGGCACACCACCGGCAGGATATACCATATAATACATGTTTTTTCGTTTATAAAACCAGGGCCCTTCCTCGTATTGGCTGAAACGGTTGGGATTTCCGGTACGTTTCCCAAACCCTTGCTCCGTAAGCGGGACTTTTTGTATCTCTCCTGAATAAGAGATCATATCCTGATTTAATCTCACATAAAACAACTGTGGGTTTCCCCAATACAGATAAGCCTGGCCATCGGTATCAATAAATACCGTGGGGTCAATATCGCCAAGGCCAGTGTAAGCTAAGGGATGGCCAATGGCATCAATAAATGGCCCTTCGGCTGTTGTGCCAACGGCTACCCCAATAGCCATACCTTTGCCGTCAGCCCGGGTCATCGGCACATACCAGTAAAATTTACCATTACGAAAAATACACTGCCCGGCCCAGGCATCTTTACTTGCCCATGAGAATGTTTTTACCGATAACGGCGCGCCCCTGTCGGTCCAATTCACCATATCTGTGGTTGAAAATAAGTGCC
The DNA here is from genome assembly GCF_056401935.1 of Mucilaginibacter sp. P4_D1. Lineage (NCBI taxonomy): Bacteria > Pseudomonadati > Bacteroidota > Sphingobacteriia > Sphingobacteriales > Sphingobacteriaceae > Mucilaginibacter > Mucilaginibacter sp. P4_D1. Next base: position 7,417 of record NZ_JBFUIJ010000078.1, on the reverse strand, counting down.
AATCCTTCATAATGAACGGCGTAGCTTTATCCTCGTCGTGGCCGGTATACAAAAATACGGTGTCGTGGTACACCATAGGTGCCGGATCGGCGGTAAAAATGGTTTGGATAATTGGGTTTTGGGCTTGCAAGCTTGTTGCAGTGAACAGGAGCAGGCACAAACTTGAAATGGGTAATATTTTTTTTATAGTCAAAGTCAATATTATTAATTGTTTTCTTACACTTATTTTACAAGACCAACAGGTCATTTCCATTGAAAATTATTTCTAAGTTTATCGGTATTCGGGTTTATTTAACCAGGATTTTTACTGTTTTTGAAATCTCGCGTGACGAATTACCTAACTGAATAATAAATTCGCCGGCTTCAACTTTCCATGATTTTTTTGTCTCGTCATAAAAAGCCAGATCGCCAACCTTTACATCCAGTTCAACTGTTTTCGTTTCGCCAGGCTGCAGAAAAACTTTCTGGAAAGCTTTTAATTCTTTTTCAGGACGCAAAACAGAACAAACCGGATCGCTTACATATAATTGCACAACTTCAGCACCATAACGGCTACCTGTATTTTTGATGGTGAATTTTGCGTGGATGGTTTCACCCTTTTTATAGCTTGATTTATCTGTGGAAAGTTTGCTGATGGAAAAATCAGTATAGGAAAGCCCATAACCAAAAGGGAATTGGGGTTCAATTTTCTTAGTATCGTACCAGCGGTAGCCAACAAGTATGCCCTCTTTATATTCAGCCGTAGCGCCTTCGCCCGGATAAGTATTTAAAACGAAAGCAGGGGAATCTTTTAACGAGACCGGGAAGGTAAACGGCAGCTTTCCCGACGGATTAATGACACCTTTTAATACATCAGCCAGTGCATTCCCAGCCTCCGAGCCGTTAAACCACGACCAGACAACTGCATGATTGGCTTTTTTGATTTCATTCAGGTTATACGGAGCGCCGCCCATTATTACAATGATGGTATTGGCATTAACGGCTGTAACCGCGTTAACCAATGCCTGCTCGCCAAAAGGCAGTTCCAGGCTTTTACGGTCATGGGCTTCACTTTCATATTCACGGTTTGAACCGATACATAATATGGCGACATCGCTGGTTTTAGCAAGCGCTACCGCCTCATCAATCAGTTTTTGATCGGGTTGGGCATAGCCACGATTTTGTTCGTCACTATTACTTGCCAGGTAGTTTGCTTTATAGCCCCGGGCAAAGCTGATACTCGCTGTTTTGCCGAACCTTGATTTTATGCCCGCTAACGCGGTTATCTCGTGTTGCGCTTTTACACCGGCTCCATACCCGCCCAAAGCAAATGTGCGGATGGCATTATCGCCAATGACAGCAATGCTTTTAATGTTACCCGCTTTTAAAGGCAACAAATGGTTGTCGTTTTTTAGCAAAACGATAGATTCTGAGGCAATATCATAGGCGGTTTTGGCATGCGCTGCTGTAGCGATAGATCCTTTGGGATGGTTGGCACTCATGGAGGTATGGTACATTACCCACAAAATCCTGCGCACCTTATCATCTATTGTTTTTACCGAAACCTGGCCTTCCTTAACAGCTTTGAGTAAGGGTTGGGCAAAATACCATTGATCATACGGTCCGCTTGACCCCATTTCAATGTCCAACCCGTTATTGGCCGCGGCAACGGTATGGTGCGTCCCGGACCAATCCGACATGACCACTCCTTTAAAGCCCCATTCGTTTTTCAGTACTTTATTTAATAAAAAATCATTCTCGGAACACCAATAACCATTCAGCTTATTGTAGGCCGACATAATGGTGTAGGCATCCCCTTGCTGTATGGCTGCTTTAAATGCCGGGAAATAAATTTCGCGCAATGCCCTTTCATCAACTATCGTATTTACGCTATCGCGGTTAAGTTCCTGGTTATTGGCGGCAAAATGTTTTATACAGGCTGCCACATGCTGGCTTTGAATTCCTTTTACAGATTGAACGGCCAATTGACTGTTTAAATAGGGATCTTCCGAATAATATTCATAGGTACGGCCGCAAAGGGGCATCCTGCAAATATTGAATGCCGGTGCAAGCATTACAATCTTTTTACGGGCATTGGCCTCCTCCCCTATTACAACTCCATATTTGTTAGCCATAACCGGGTTCCAGGTGGCCGCTATTGCCGAACCATTTGGTAAAAACGTGGCAGAATCGGTTGTCCAGTTAGCCGATGCCCAATCAAAACGCTTTATCTCTTCACGCACACCTAAGGGCCCATCATCGCATGTTAGCTCCGGGATACCTAAACGTGGTACGCCTGCCGAAGAAAAAAGCGCGTTTCCATGTAGCATTCCTATTTTTTCTTCCAGCGTCATTTTACTAACGATGCTATTGATCTTCGCTTTAAGCGCAACCTCACTTTTGCTTTGTGCCGAAACTCCGCCGGCCACGAAAAATGCCATAAAACAGGCAATCGTATATTTCATAAATTATTATTTCTTCTCTTTTTGCCGGTGCTATTTATTTGCGGCCGTAATTTGAACAACAGTTGCTTTTAAACCTGGCGAGGTTGCTTTTAATATTATCTGGCCTGGCTGCCCGGTCGATTGTACAATAACCTGGGCGTTCCCGTTAAATAGTTTTCTTTTATAAGGCGCAGCCGAATAAAGCAGCTGGATTAAACCTGGATCGGTATTAACGGCCGACCAGATATTCGCTTTGAGCAATGGCGTTGCCACAATAGCTATGGTATTGATGCCCGGGTGCAGTAATGAGGCATCCAGTTTAAGTTCGGGGCTTTCATTACTCTCCTTAATTTCTTTAGCTATCTGCTTACCGTTAATATAAATGCTTTGCACTTTGCCAATATTTTTACTGAAAAATGTAGCGGTAGCAGCTGTAGCATCAGTGGGAATGGAAAAGCCGGCCCTGTAAACCAAGGCTTTTACTTTTTGCCCAAAATTATCATCCCGCACATCTTTAAATGCAGTTTGCCAACCGCTGTCGTCATAATCTGCCGCTACTTCGGCCTTTACATTTAAATCGTCAACAAATTTTTCCTTTAAATTGCCAATACTTGCCAGGTTAACCCGCTCTACATATTGATCGGGTTCAAGCGAAGTCTGATTTCCGTTGCCTACGCCTATAATTTTACCAGGTCCCTCAATTGAAAAACCAACCTCATTTTCGGCCGTTGGCACGCCCAAAGCATTTTTATCAGCAGCCTGTACGGCAATTATGGCAATATCCTTTCCATCGGCTTTTATTGCTGCCCTATCGGCCTGTAATTTAATTTGAGCAGGTGCCAAACTAGTTTTAACAATATCGCTACCTGCTTTTGCACCTTTTTTGTAGCCCATGGCTTCCAACGTTCCTGGTTGATATTTTACCTGCCATTCCAGGTGCCCGTTTGGTTCCATAATTTTTTTACCGAGACTTTTTTTATTCAGAAAAAGTTCAACTTCGTCGCAGTTACTATAAGCGCATACCCTTATTTCCTGGCCTTCTTTACCTTGCCAGTTCCAGTGTGGCAGCAGGTGTATCACGGTTTGATCCGTCCACCATGATTTTAAATAATAGTAATCGTCTTTAGGAAAGCCACAGGCATCAACCATACCAAAATAGGATACTACCGAAGGCCACCCAAACGGTGTAGGCTCGCCGCGGTAATCAAACCCCGTCCATATGAACATACCTGCCAGGTAGGGGCGCGCCGCATAATGTTTCCAGCCTTGCTCCAGGCTATAAAAAAATTCGTTTTGCTTTCTGTCGTATGCAACAAGTTGCTGCTTACCCATATCATCCTCATAAATTCCTCGTGAGGCCACGGTCGATCCTTCCTCGGTACCCCAGCTAAACTGTTTGGGGAACTTCTTATGCTGTTCGTCGGTATTTTTAGTTGCTACATAATTATAGCCCAACACATCTATTTCTGTTGATATCCCATTGCCAATGCCGCCACTTATAGCTGCTGTGATATAGCGGCCCGAATCAATAGATTTGGCAAAGGCCTGCATTGTAGCGGCTATACGCGCCCCGGTAATATTACCTTCAATACCCCACTCTTCGTTCCCTATCGACCAACTGATGATACTGGGATGGTTTCTATCGCGCAGGATCATCCTTTTCAGGTCATTTAGTTCTGTAGATGCTACGCCCATTAAGCGATTTTCATCTATAACCAGCATACCCAACTTATCGCAGGCATCCAGCAATTCGGGCGTTGGCGGATGATGTGAACAGCGATAGGCATTGGAACCCATACCTTTTAAAGTACGGATCCGAAACTCCTGTAAAGCATCGGGCATGGCAGCACCTACACCGGCATGATCCTGATGATTATTGGTTCCCTTTATTTTAACGTGTTTGCCATTCAGAAAAAAACCTTCGTTGGCATCAAACCTGATGGTGCGAATTCCAAATGTTGTTGTATAACTGTCGGTAACAGCGCCATTCTCTTCAACGGTGGTAAGCAACCGGTGCAGGAAGGGGGTTTCTATCGACCATAGCTTAGGATTAGTTACAGGTAAAACGCTTTTAACATCCTGCGATGTAAAAGGTTTCAAAGTAAGCCCTGTCGCTTTGACGGTAGCAAGCGTTTTACCATCGGCGTCAACAATGGTTTGCGTTACGCTGAAGCTTCTTGCTTTTTTATCGCTATTAATAATCGTGGCCGTTGCATTAACATCAGCAATATTATTTTTCACCTGGGTTGTAACACATGTTCCGTTGGGAGCAATATGCAGCTGGTCGGCCTTATTGAGCCAAACATGCCGGTAAATACCGGCGCCTTCATAAAACCAGCCTTCTTCCATGGTTGCATCAGCCCGTACTGCTATAACATTATTACCTCCATAGTTCAAATATTCAGCAATATCGTACTCAAAGCTATTATAGCCACTAGGCTCGGTACCCAGGTAATGCCCGTTGACCCAAACTACGCTGTTGCGAAAAACACCGTCGAAAGCTAAGGATATATGCTTACCCAGATCGGTAGCGGGAACAACAAAAGTTTTACGATACCAGCCCACGCTGGCATCAGGAAAGTTCCGGCCTATCGCCTTCGATCCGTGGCTTGTGCTACCCTTAGGACTAAAAGGCTGTTCAACCGCCCAGTCGTGCGGCAGGTTAATTTTAYGCCAGCCCCTATCATCAAATCCCGGCGATGCAGCGCCGTCGCCAAAGCCGGTTTTAGCGAAATAGGAAAAACCTCCGGTTCCGTTATAAAAATCCTTTGCCGGATCATAAGGATGCCCTAATGCAAAGCGCCAGTCATTATCTATACACACGTGTTCGCGTTTTGATGCGGCCACCGAAGGCTGCGCATAGGTGGCTGTTTTTACCGTTACCAGTAACAGGATACAAAGGATCCCTTTTTTTATATATTTATTTTTCATTGTCAATTGGCCTGCGCTGGCAAGTCCGATAATCCTAAAATGTTCTATAATCTTTTCTTCTCCGTGATACTATTTATTTGCGGCCGTTTTTTTCACCAACCCCTGGTTTAAAGCCAGCCCAGGATTCCAGCTCGCGGCAAGGGATGTTCCCGGAGGAAGCGTATTGACGAATCAATGGTCCAATCCGAATAACCCCAGTACTGCCTGTTAATTTCAGTACGAACACCATGCGGTCTACATTTTCTTGTTTTAACTTGTTACCTGTTTAACTGCGTGTGCCAGCCCATATCCACATAGCGTATAGTTGAAATCTTACTCTGATAGGTAACGCAACCCATAATGTTCTAAACATTTTTGAGTGAAGTTCTTAATAAGTACCAGGCCCTCGTTAAATATTCTTTCCGATTCGGGCGATATGAGAGGGTTCTTGAAGAAAGCAGGATGCTCCTTTAGCAAAATACCAATCGTTTCGAAATTTTCTATCAAAGCTTTAATGTCACTTTCATTTAATTCCCGCGCTTTTGAAATCATTTGATTTTTCATGTTCTCTTTTTTAATCAGGTTTCATTTGCCGCGGATATCAAATTCGCGGGCGTACACAGAATTAGGTTTTATTTCAATTTGTTGTTTTACCACAGGCGAGCCTTGTTTAACTGGGTGGCCCTGCCCATATCCACATAGCGTATAGTTGAAATCTTATTTTGGAAGGTAACGCATCCCATAATATTCTAAATCCCATAATGTGCTAAACATTTTTGAGTGAACTTCTTAATAAGAACCAGGCCCTCGTTACACATTTTTTTCGCTTTAGGCGTTAAGGTAGGGTTACTGTAGAAGGTAAGGTGCTCCTTAAGCAACATCCCAATCGTATCAAAATCCTCTATCAAAGCTTTAATTTCACTTTCATCTAATTCCGGCGCTTTTGAAATCTTTTGATTTTCCATGTTCTCTTTTTTTGACCAGGTGTCATATATCGCAGCAATCGTCATGCGTTCAAATAGATCACTGTTCATTTCCATCGTGTTGAGAAAAGAATTGTCAGCGTTAGAAAAAATGCCGGGACCTCTCGGTAAAGGCCCCAGGCATCCACTTATATTCAACTAAAACTCTCTCTTATTTAATTTTCAAACCTCTGATCGGACTTAATAAAATTTCCATTCATCAAACAAAAAACCCTCTCCTTTAAATACAAAATAGATATTCCCCACTCCTTTCTTTATGTTCAGTTCTATTTTCTTTGAGAGCGTAGTCCAGTCCTTCGCATCACATATAAGGGAAACAAGAGCCGGGCCTTTAAGATTATTTACATAAACATCAATTCTACCTGTTCCTTTCACCCGGGCTTCGAATTTGGCAGGGACATGTTTGCTAAAATCGGCTCCCCGCACCATAAGACATTGTTTATCTATTTCTCCTATGGCAACCATATTACCCTCATTGCCATCAGCTTCGAACTGGACTTGCCCCGAAGTGCCCGCAGTGGTTTCTGCTTGCTGAACAACGAATGGATTTAATAGGTTAAGTTGTGAGGGGCCTTTAAAAGTTGCGCTGACCATGGGTAAAGTCACATCRCCCCCTTCATCTACCTGTATTGGTTCGATACCCGCATTACGAAAACCACCCTTGGTGTTAAAATAATCCTGTAAATACATGGCATGGTARGCAAGATAATATTTSTCTTTAAACTTGAACACGTGAGTGTGATTGTTTGTCAAAGGKCCCACRTTAACGTCRCCRGTATTCTTAAAGTAATTATCGCGATACTTCCAACTATCCGGATTTAAGGGTGTTTTACTCGTCATATAAGATATGTTGCATGCGGTTGGTTTAGCAATATTGCTATAAGGCCATACAGTGCGTTCATCCCAACTCGTACAATAGCTATAAACCCAGGTCCCATTGATAAAGTTAAGGTCGCTGGCCTCATTAAAATAAGGAGCGGGTATCTTAGAAATACTGCTGGCCAAACTGATCATATCTGCTCCTAATTTGACAATCCTGGCATTATCCGGCATATATTTTGTTTTGGGCGTTCCGGCTCCAAAAACCAGCCAGCCTGTACC
>NZ_JBFUIJ010000077.1:0-17514 GCF_056401935.1 Mucilaginibacter sp. P4_D1 | reverse complement strand
GCGATAGAATGGGGCTTACTTTCAATCGCACAAAACCTAAGAAAAAAAGCTGCCTAAAGGCCTTCTTTTCACTCGTTCTTAATCAATAATATTCGTTAGTTCGAAATCAACATCAAAAAACTACTTGAAATCGATTTATCCGCCGTAAAATAAAAAGACCGCATCATTTGATTTATGATACGGCCTCTTTTTTTATCTGAAGATTTGCAAAAAATCATTGCTTTTTTACTAATAAAAAGGGATGTACTTAGTGTAATTATATAATTATAAATAAATCGATAATCAATGATTAAATGGTTGTTCTTAAAAACTAAATATATTGATTTATAGGTTTTTTGTGGTTTCATTTGGGATTTATTTATAAAATAGGCGGTATTTGTATCTTTGTTTTATATTTTTTATTTTAAATGGTAAAATATGTATATACACCAAGTTGTTTTATTATGAAGTATTGTAAATTTTAATTTTTACATAACAATATCGTAACATATCGTCTTTTTTTATTTAGTTTTTAGCACAAGAATCTATTTTGGATTTCGTTTATTTAAATAAAGCATACAAAAAAATGAAAATCACAAAATAATGGTGCCCAAATTCCCCTCTATTTTACGTCATTGCTAAAAATTAGCGCCTCGTTTGTAATATAAATGTTACAAGCTATCTTGTTAGTTAACAACTATTAACTATTTAACTGATTTAAGTATGAAAAAAAGTTTTCTCAAAAACTTGATGGGGATACTATTGGCATTATTTTGCCAATACGCGTACGCCCAAAACCGAACCATTACGGGTACTGTCATTGGTAAAAGCGATGGCCTGCCGATACCCGGGGTAAGTGTTGTAATAAAGGGTACCCGCTTAGGAACACAAACATCCGGAGACGGTAAGTTTTCCTTAAGTGTGCCTGCTACGGCCAAAACATTGGTTTTTACCTTTATAGGGTATGTAAAATTGGAAGTTCCAATTGAATCAAATGTGGTAAATGCTACATTGCTCGACGATTCTAAATTATTAAGCGAGGTTGTTGTCACAGGCTCGGGTGTGGCTACAAGTAAAACAAGACTTGGTATCGCGGTTGAATCGGTAACGGCAGCGCAATTACCGGCTACTCCAAGCGCTTCAATTGACCAGGCGCTGGTGGGTAAAATTCCGGGAGCGCAAATCTCGAGCGTAAACGGAAACCCAGGTCAGCAGGTTAATATTGTACTCAGAGGTATCAATAGCATTCAAGGCGGCACAAAACCACTTATTTTGATTGATGGAGTGCAGCTATCGGCCACCGATATTAACGCTATTGATCTAAATAACATTGAGCGGGTAGAGGTTGTGCAAGGAGCGGCGGGAGGTACAATTTATGGTGCCCAGGGTGCCAATGGTGTTATCCAGTTATTTACCAAAAAAGGTAAGCCCGGATCAATGCATGTGGACATATCTTCCAGCGCCGGCGTTAATACATTAATCAATAGCGGCGATGTACATAAAGCTAAATCAATGAGCCTGGTTACTGATGCCAGCGGGAATATATTAGGCGCGGCATCCGGAAAGCCGCTTGTGTTTGATAAGACGCTGAGCTATTACCCGGAAAACGTTACCTGGAATAGCCTTGACCCACTTAACCAAAACAACAAACCGTATAAGAACCTGACCTATTATGATCATTACAAGGAATTTTTTAAAAGTGCTTCAACCATCAATAATTCAATCAGCATATATGGCGGTGCCGAAAAAATAGACTATAATGTTTCTGCATCTAACAGTTATCAGAACACTACGTTTAAAAATAACGGCGACTATAAACGATCAAACTTTTCCGCCAATATCGGTATCCAGCTTTTTAAGGGGCTAAAGTTCCGCACCAATACGCAGTTAATTTACACCCAGAATAATTTACTGGATCAAACAGGCCGTGGTATTCTTTATTCTTTAAATAATACAAGGCCATTTGCAAATTATAATTATACCGATCCTGATGGTAACTATGGCTCTTACTTTGGCGATGCCACAGGTGTAAACGGTTTTAACCCTAATTACAACACACAGTACAGTCACAGCAAAATTGCCAAAATAGATTTGTTGCAAAACTTTAACTTAACCTATACATTTCCAAAATTTGTTGAGCTTGATGTAAAATATGGTTTAAATTATAATACCAATAACAACACTTACCTAATAGATGCGCAGGATAATAATGCCAACGCGGGATATACGCAAGTGTATTTAACAAATTACTACTCGGCCCCTACAATTACCCAAACAGGCGAAACAACGAAGGACAACGCATCAACGGTATTTCAGAATCTGATTGGTACTGCAACTTTCCGTACCGATTTTAAAAATGATTTTCATCTCAATATACCTTTAAAAACATCTACGCAGTTAACCTACGATTATCGTAAAAACGTTTATAAAGATTTTATTACCTATGGTGCCGATGCGCCGTCATACACGCCGTTCAACTCATCCAATTACCTGGTTTTTAAAACCCAGTATGATTATGTTGAGCCGTTTATAACTTATGGCTACCTGGTAAATCAAAAATTTGATTACGGCGAGTATGGCGGTATTTCTGGCGGTTTCAGAAGCGATTACTCATCTGCATTTGGCAGGGGTTCAAAGCCGTTTACCTTCCCAAGGGCCGATGCGTACTTAAGGTTATCATCATTTAGCTTTTGGAATGACGGTAGTTTAGGCACAATTTTCCCGGAGGTTAAATTCAGGGCCGCTTACGGCGAGGCAGGTATTCAACCAGGCGCATTTCAGCGCTATGTTACACTCAGTACAAAAAATGTGGGCGGCTCAAGCGCCTTCTTTCTCGATCCCAACCAACCTAACCCCGATTTGGGTGTAGAGGTATCAAAAGAAACAGAAATTGGTACCGATATAGCTATAGCCGGACTTAAAGAGGGTAATTGGCTAAAGAATTTTACACTGTCGGTAAGTTATTGGAAACGCAAAACCGACAATGCCATTTATCGTGTTGATGCTGCTCCATCCACAGGCGTTGGCAGTATTTTGCAAAACGCGTTTGGCTTATCATCAAACGGTATTCAGGTAGCTTTAAATTTCAGCCCATATAAAAGCAAAGCTTTCAGCTGGGACTTTACAACCAACTTTGGCCGCTCTAAATCAATTATTTCTTCTGTTGTTGGTCAACCTGTTGTTGTAACCTCAGCTGCGGGCAGCTCAAACTACGTGTTGAAGGCAGGCGAGAAGATAGGCCAGCTTTACGGATTTTTGATGCTGCACAAAGTTGATGAAAAAGCGCCCGATGGAACTTACTTTATACCGCAAGCCCAGCAGGCAGACTACGTCGCAGCAAGCAACGGCTGGGTAGTAAGCAAAACCACCAAGCAACCTTTTGTAACATCATCTCAATATAGCCTGGGCGATCCCAACCCTAAGTTTAATATGTCGTTTATCAACAACTTCTCATTCAGCAATATTGCAAGCCTTTCATTCCAGGTAGACTGGGTATATGGCAGCCATATTTATAACCAAACAAAGGAATGGATGTACAGGGATGGTATAAGTGGCGATTATGACAAATCCATTGATATCAATGGCGCTAACGGTGCCTGGACAGCATTTTATAGAGGGGTTTATGCCCAGGTATCGCGTAATGGCACTAAAAATTATTTTTATGAAGATGCTTCATTTGCCCGGCTAAGAAACGTATCGCTTGCCGTTAACCTGCACTCTTTCTTCCATACCAAATCATTAAAAAAACTACAGTTGGTTTTTACCGGACGTAACCTGGTTACTATAACCAAATACACAGGTTATGATCCCGAAATTAGTTCAGGTACGGGAAACTCGGCCTTTGATAGGGGGGTTGATCATAATACCATCCCTAACACCAAAACCTACCAGCTTGGCTTAAACATTGGCTTATAATTATTAACAATAGCAAGATCATGAATAGAAAGAAAATATATTTAGTAACAGTGCTTTTTGCATTGGTAATAACATCATGTAAAAAGCAGCTTGACGTAAAAAATCCGAATTCGCCAACGGTGGATAATGCAACTACCGAATCGGGCATTATTTCATTTGCGCAGGGAGGTGTTTATGAAGATGGCTTCCGCACCTTAAAATATGGCGATGGTATTTTTGGCCTTTTTTACTCCGGAGCCGTTGGGTTTCACGAAATGATGGGCGATGTAATTGGCGCCGAAGCCGCCAATGGCTACATTAACCAAATAGGCTGTCCCGATTACGTAATTTTAGATGATGGCACAAAAGTACTGAACCCGAGCGCCCCTGCTAAACAGCACGATTTTTTACGGTCGATAAATTTAAATGGCAACCAGGGGCAAAACACCACCTACTACGAGTGGGCATATATGTACCAGCTAAACAACGTTTGCAACACTATATTGGCGTCGGTTTCAAAAGCATCATTTTCTGGCGACGCTGCTGCAAAAAAAGCAACCATGACGGCATGGGCCTATTGGTGGAAGGGATTTGCTTACGCCCGCATTGGTTCAATATATTACGCCGGTATTATTAATAATACTGCGGGGGCAACCAACGGTAATTATGTAACTAAAGAGGCTATCATTGCCGAGTCGAATGCTGATTTAGATAAAGCAGCCGCGGCTTTATCAGGCATTACCAATGTGGCCGATTACAGTTCCCTGTTAGGTAAGCTGATTCCGGATTTTACCCAGGTTGGTAATGGCGGTATTTTAACAATAGACGAATGGAAGCACAATATTAACACGCTTAAAGCGCGTAATATTTTGGTTAATACGCCTGTGGCTACCATGACTACGGCGCAATGGACATCTGTTTTAACTTTGGCAAATACAGGGATTCAACAAGGCGAAAAAGTATTTACGCTAAGATCGAATGCAACAAATGATCTGTTAGATGCTTTAAGCGGATCTGTGTCAGCTAAAACTACCGCGACTGCTGCCGGCGGCAACACCTATAAATTAAGCGAACGCTTTGTTCAGGATTTTAAAGCGGGCGATAAAAGGCTTGCCAATGTTAAACAAACTGTTACCTGGCTGGGTAATGCCGATAGGGGTAATATTTTTAATACACGTTACACCTTGGTTGATGCCGGTGTTGCTGCCAACAATTTTCCTTCAGGAGTGATCCAGTTTTCAAACAGGAATACCGGCGGGTACGAGATGTTTTTAGTGGGCAGTTTTGAAGAGAACGAGCTTATGAAAGCCGAAGCAAATATTTACCTGAGTAACCTGCCGGCCGCACTTGCCAGTATTGATAAAGTACGGAATGCCGAGGGAGCTGGTTTGGTCGCAGTTGCAGGCACAACAAGTAGTGTGGCTGTTGTTAAAGAAGAACTCAGAAAAGAGCGACGCATAGGTTTAGCATTTAGAGGTTTATCTTTTTATGATGCCAGGAGATGGGGGGTAATCAATGACATATCTGCTGGTGGCGGCCGTACAAATGCTGTTGTAATCAGCAATTCTGCAGTTGTGAGTACTCACGCAACAATAAATTATAATTTTCTTGATTACTGGGATGTTCCGGATAATGAATTGGCCTACAACCCGGCTCTTGCCGGTAGCGCACCAACAAAAAATCCAAAACAATAACCAATATTTGTATCGTTCTTTATATAATATCAGTTAATACTGCTAAGGCCGCGCAAACAAATGCGTGGCCTTTTACATTTAGTTCAATTTCTTGTTCACAATCCTATCCGCATAATCCTGGATAAAGGCCTTACAATCGGATATGCCGGTATTCATCTCAGGATTGGGGTTGTTGGTCATCAGGTTTTTTTCAAGGCCCTTATCTGTAACGGCGTATATGCCGGTAATGTTCTTCCCGTCAAACAAATAGGTGTAGTTGCCTTGCATCAGCTGGTAAATATTACCAGTGGAGTTGATTACCCTTGGCAGTTCCGCCGACGCAGGGTTAATCAAACTGCGACCCCATGACCTGAAGGGCTTGTTGTAGCCTATTAAATCGGCAACGGAAGGGTAGATGTCCATCTGCGAAGCAAGGTCGGTACGTGTACCTTTTAAGGCATAAGCGGTGTTGGCGCTGTAAAACAAAATAGGTACGGCAAAGCGGTTAACGCCTTTGCTGTATTCCGGGTAATACGTTTGGCTGGTGTGGTCGGCAGTTATAACAAAAATAGTATTGGCAAACCAGGGTTGTGTTTTAGCATAGTTGAAAAATTCGCGCAGCGCATTATCCGAGTATTGCACGCATTTATCAATGGCTAGTGGCCCGCCTTTAAACCTGGCCTTATATTTTTCGGGCAGTTGGTATGGGTCGTGCGATGATAAGCTGAACAGGGTAGCCATAAAGGGCTGTTTTTGGGTGCTGAGCGTTTTGCCCATAAATTGGAAAAAGTGCTCGTCCCAGATGCCCCAGATGCCGTCAAAATCCCGGTCGTCATTATACTCCGTTCTGCCGTAATAATTTTTAAAGCCCAAAATGCTGCCGAAACCCTGGAAACCCATGGAGCCATTTGCTGCGCCATGAAAAAATGAAGTTTGATAACCCATGCTGTTACATACCGATACAATAGATTCAATTTTTTGCTTGGCAAAGGGCGATGAAGTAAAAGCCGTTTGAAACGAAGGAATGCCCGCCAAAACCGACGACATGGCGTGTATAGACTGGCGGCCATTGGCGTAAGCGTTGGTAAATATCAGGCTGTTATCCGATAGCGAATCTAAAAACGGGGTGTACGATACAAAGCCGGGTATGTTTGCCCCTCTGTTCATGCTGCCCCAATACTCTTTGGCCATGCTTTCTAAAATGATGATCACTACGTTTGGTTTGGTAGCGGGTTTACTGTTGTACTGTTTTATGGGTTTAATGTTGGCGTTAATATAATCGATAGTTGTCCAGTGCTGAATCTTAAAGTTGTTGCTGCTGATTGTGCGGATAATGGCAAAGGGGGTATTTAATACCACATCGCCCTGGTTGGGCACAGTAACGTGTTTGTAGGCATCTACCATATTAATAGGCCTGGTACTGTGCGCAAAATCGCCCCGGATACCACCTATAACCAGCGCCACGGCAACAAGGAGCGAAACTACAGATGTTATAAAGTAGGGCTGCAAATGCTTTACAGGTCGCGGCTTAGCTTTTACGCGGTAATACAGCCAAACCCAGCACAAGCAACACAATATAAATATCGCCAGGATATACCAATAGGCCCAGGTGAAATGCTCAAGCAGCGCTTTTTTATTGGTTTCATCGGCCAATACATCAAGCACTGCTTTGGTTGAGCGTACCTGGCTGAAGCGATAGTAAATGATATCGACAAAATTGGTGGCGTAGGCCAAAAAATTGCTAACAAAGTATAAAATGGTGATGCCCTTTTGGTACCCCGGCCGGGTATTGATGGTTAAGGGTAGTATGCTTAATAAAATAAACAGGCTGTTAACGTATAGCAGGGCAGTGGTATCAAAGGCCATTCCGAAATAGCAAAGTTTTAACAGCGTGGAAAGATTATCAACAGCCAACAGGTGCGTGTTATAAGCAAAAAATAAAACCCGGGCTATAAAATAGAACAGGTAGCCTAAAAACATTCGATATATAAGAACCTTATACTCGGATAACCTAAATTTATCTTCCATGAAAGTGTTGTTTTGGCTACCCCCCAAATTGTGTAAGGCGAAAGGTGATTGTCCCCTGTTAAGGAACAATGGTAAATTTATCGTCGTTTAAATGCAGGGGTGCTTGTAAAAGCAACGAATGTAATAAATAAGCAAAAATCTTGCTTTAATTTTTTGTCATAATTTAAAATAACTTGTGAGTTTAGTTAATGTTATCAAATTATGAAATACGGGAAGTTTTTCCGCAGCCTATATACTCACCGAGTTGGGAAGTCTCTCGTTCCGCAGGTACTTAAAACAAAAAAAGCCACTAAACGCGGCTCTTTTCAATATTATTAGTTTTATATTATTCTTCCACCATTTCGCTGTTGGGGCTTGCTACCTCGGGCACTTCGTGTTTGAAGTAGCGTTTTTGATAGAGCAGGATCATAATAACACCCACACATATTGCCGAGTCGGCAAGGTTAAATACCGGCCTGAAAAACTCAAATGCCTCGCCGCCCCAAAACGGAAACCATGTTGGGTAAGTGCCTCTGAGCAGGGGGAAGTAAAACATATCTACAACCCGGCCATGAAACAGTTTACCATGCTGAAACAGGATTCCGTAAAAGGTAGAATCGATAATGTTACCTACGGCACCGGCTAAAATAAGCGCCACGTTCATGATTAGCCCGCGATGGTATTTGTGTTTAATAAGGTATATCAAACTATATACAATACCCACAACCGCAGCTATCCGGAACAGGGTTAATGCCAGTTTGCCGGCATCGCCGCCCCACTCCATGCCAAATGCCATGCCGTTATTTTCGGTGTAGTGCAGCATACCGTGGCTGCCCAGGAAGCGAATTTCTTCGCCCATATACATATACCTGCGTACCCAGGTTTTGATAGCCTGATCGGCAAGGATAATGATTAAAGCGGTAAAAAAAGGTTTGGTGTAAGCAGCCTTCATTTATTGCCTCAATTTTGCTTCCATGGTCATCGTCGTGTGCGGCACCGCGCGCAAACGTTCTTTAGGTATCAGTTTACCGGTTTCGCGGCAAATACCGTAAGTTTTGTTTTCAATGCGTACCAATGCAGCTTCCAACTGATCAATAAATTTTTTCTGACGGGCAGCTAACTGGTTAATTTGTTCTTTTTCCAGTGTGGCCGAGCCATCTTCCAATGTTTTATAGGTACCTGCGGTATCATCGGTTCCGTTCGCGTTTGGCGAGCTTAATGATGTTGCAAGCGAGTTTAATTCTTCTTTAGCAATACGCAGTTTATCCAGGATTAGCGCTTTAAATTCCTGCAGGTCTGACTCAGAATATCTGGTTTTTTCGTTTTCTACTTTCATTTATATTTTACTAATTACAATCAAAATTTCATGTCCGTCAATGGCAATTAAATCGCCTTCATTTAACTGGGTATCAGGCACTATATTAACGGCCAAAACTTCGGCGCAAATATAGGCTAAATTGTTTTTCACCGCATCGCTGATGTAAGGGTGATCAAACAGCTTAACATTGATTTTATCCGTTACTTCAAACCCTTTATCCTTGCGTAGGTTTTGGATGCGGTTAATCAATTCCCTTGCTATGCCCTCCTGTTTTAACTCGTTGGTTATGGTAACATCTAAAGCAACGGTTAGTTTGCCTTGGTTTGCAACCTGCCAGCCCGGTACGTCTTCGGCTATTATCTCTACGTCGGTATCAAGTATCAAGTATTTAGTATCAAGTACCTGGATGCTGCCATTTGCTTCCAGTTCAGCTATCTGCTCATTTGTAAAGTTATTTATAGCCTCGGCTACTGCTTTCATATCCTTACCTACTTTTTGCCCAAGGGCTTTAAAGTTTGGCTTTATCTTCTTTTTAATGAAGCCTGCGGTATCGGTAATATACTCAATATCCTTAATGTTTGTTTCAGATAATATCAATTCCTTAACCAGCTCTACATGCGCTTTAAAGTCCTTATCTAATATAGGTAAAAGGATTTTACTAAGTGGCTGCCTTACATTAATTCCTATTTTTTTACGTAGTGATAACACCAAAGATGAAATGTCCTGGGCCAGTTTCATTCGCTCTTCCAGGTCGGTATCAACCAGGTTGGCGTGATACTCGGGGAAGTAAGCCAGGTGAACAGATTCATAAGTTTCTTTGCCGGTAACGCTGTTTAAATCGCTGTATAACCTATCGGCAAAGAAAGGCGCTATAGGCGACATTAGCTTACTGATGGTGATTAAACAGGTATATAACGTTTGATATGCCGATAACTTATCATCCGAATTATCCGACCTCCAGAAGCGGCGGCGGCTTAGGCGGATAAACCAGTTGCTGAAATGGGCATCCACAAATTCCTGTATGGCGCGCGCCGCTTTGGTTGGCTCAAAATCGGCATAAAAACCATCAACCTCTTTGGTTAAGGTATTTAGTAACGATATAATCCAGCGATCGATCTCGGGGCGTTTGCTGATCTCTATTTCGGCCTCAATGTATGTGAATTTATCAATGTTGGCATACAGCACAAAGAAAGAGTAGGTATTATAAAGCGTACCGAAAAACTTACGGCGAACTTCATCGATACCCTCTACATTAAATTTCAGGTTGTCCCATGGCGATGCATTGCTAATCATGTACCAGCGTGGGGCATCGGCGCCAAATTGCTCAATGGTTTCAAACGGATCGACACCGTTGCCTAAACGTTTAGACATTTTGTTGCCGTTTTTATCCAGTACCAAACCGTTCGAGATCACGTTTTTAAAGGCTACGCCTCCGTTGCCAACTTGCTCATTCACGGCCTTTATTTCATCGCTGCACTCGCTTAGCATCACGGCTATGGCATGCAGGGTAAAAAACCAGCCACGGGTTTGGTCAACACCTTCGGCAATAAAATCGGCAGGGTATGCTTTGGCAAACTCATCTTTATTTTCGAAAGGGAAATGCCATTGCGCGTAAGGCATGGCGCCGCTATCAAACCATACGTCAATCAGGTCCGGCTCGCGGAACATCTTGCTGCCGGTTGATGAGGTTAGTATCACATCATCAACATAAGGGCGGTGCAAATCAAAGTCTGAATTATTGAGTGACTGAATTATTGATTTATTCTTTTCCAGTTCCGTACCAGATAGAACACCGCTTTCAACTGCCGCCTCCAACGCTGCTTTAAGTTCGGCAATTGAGCCAATACATTTTTCTTCTCCGCCATTTTCCTCTCGCCAGATAGGTAACGGGGTGCCCCAGTAACGGGAGCGGGACAGGTTCCAGTCAACCAGGTTTTCCAGCCAGTTACCAAAACGACCGGTACCGGTCGATTCTGGTTTCCAGTTGATGGTTTTGTTGAGCGCTACCAGTTTATCCTTAACGGCCGTAGTTTTGATGAACCAGCTATCCAGCGGATAATAAAGAATAGGCTCGTCCGACCGCCAGGAATGCGGGTAACTGTGCTCGTATTTTTTTACGTCGAAAGCTTTGTTCTCGGTTTTTAATTTGATCGAGATCTGTACGTCGGTGGCCCTAAAACCTTCCACGGCACGCTCTTCGGTGGTATAATATTCTTCTTTAACGTATTGGCCTGCAAAATCGGTAACCTCGTCAACAAAACGGCCTTGCTTGTTCACCAACGGAACTTCCTTGCCATTTTCGTCCTTCACCATTACCGATGGTACGTTGTTTTCTTTACAAGCCCTAAAGTCATCCGCGCCAAAAACCGATGCAGTGTGTACGATGCCTGTACCATCTTCGGTAGTAACAAAATCGGCAGGGATAACGCGGAAAGCGTTTTTCTCGAGGTCATCATTGGTTACGTAAGGCATTAGCTGTTCGTAGTGGATGCCTAACAGGTTGCTGCCTTTAAATTCGGCTGCTAATGTCCATGGGATAATTTTATCGCCGCCTTTGTAGTCATCAAAAGAAGCGTTCTCTCCTTCGGTCTTAAAGTATTTTTTAACCAGGTCTTTTGCTAAAACAACACAGATTGGTTCAAAAGTGTAAGGGTTGAAAGTGTTTATTTTAACGTAGGTGATATTTTCGCCAACGGCAAGGGCACAGTTTGATGGCAGTGTCCACGGTGTGGTGGTCCAGGCCAGTATAAACACACCGGTATTTACACCTTCAAATAAAAAGGCCGAATCCTGGTCGCGTTTTACTTTAAACTGGGCAACAATGGTGGTATCCTTCACCATTTTATAGGTGCCTGGCTGGTTCAACTCATGCGAGCTTAAACCGGTACCCGATTTTGGCGAGTAGGGTTGTACGGTGTAGCCTTTGTATAAGTAACCGGCTTTATAAAATTCCTTCAGTATCCACCAAAGGCTTTCAATGTATTCGTTTTTGTACGTGATGTACGGGTCATTCAGATCGACCCAGTAGCCCATTTTTTCGGTCAGGTCGTTCCATACATCGGTATAGCGCATTACCTCCTTGCGGCAGGCATCGTTGTACTCTTTAACGGTAATTTTTTTGCCAATATCGTCTTTGGTTATTCCCAAAGCTTTTTCAACAGCGAGCTCAATTGGCAGGCCATGAGTATCCCAGCCGCCTTTACGCTTAACCTGGTAACCTTTTAAAGTTTTATAGCGGCAAAAAATATCCTTGATAGACCGTGCCATTACGTGGTGAATACCGGGCATACCATTGGCGCTCGGTGGCCCTTCGTAAAAAGTGTAAGGGTTATCTTCCGGGCGATTGCTGATACTTTTTTCGAAAATGTTGTTCTTTTTCCAAAATTCCAGTACTTCTTTGCCTGTTTGCGATAAATTTAACTGCTTATATTCCTTATACATGTATATCTTTTACCTTTTATCACCTCTTTTTTAAGAGGTTGCAAAAATACGGAATTTATAAATCATTTTTTTAATTTAGACGGGTGAAAAATAATAAAGTAAAGCGCACGATATTAATGTTATTAGTAGCCGTGATCGTATTTTCGGCCACTATGGTTATCCCGGCTTTACAAGATTCTAAATGGAAAGTTTATCTGCAGGGTGGCGCCACCGGCTTAACCATGGCTGGTATTGTGAGTATTATTACTTTGATTATTGATTATTTGAAGGATAGCAGGAAGTAAACACGATTTTCAGGATTAGACAGGATTTTCAGGATTTTTGATTGGCTGCTTTTTGTCTGAACTCGGATTAAGCAGATTTATCAGATTTTTTTGATTTTGATTTGCAAATTTGCGAAATTGAATCAGATTATTCCGCCCCTGACAGTCAAAAAAATCTTGTATAATCCCATAAATCTGCTTAATCCGAGTTCAGAAAAAAAGAAAAAAATCCTGTCAATCCTGCAAAATCCCTAAATCCTGTTAAAAGATAGCCCTGTTCGCCCCGCCATCAACCTGTATAGTAGTCCCGCTAATGTAAGCCGCCTGCTCTGATGCTAAAAATGCAACCAGCGCTGCCAGTTCTTCGGGTTTGCCAATGCGACCAAGAGGGATGCTTTTAGCTTTATCTTTGATAGCTTGTTCCGGGTCAACATCTTTAGGAAGTGTGTGTTTTATACGGTCGGTAAGAATTAAGCCGGGAGCCACATTGTTTACCGTGATATTGTATGGCCCAAATTCATCGGCCATTAATTTGGCCATGCCCACAACGCCCATACGCATGGTGGTTGATAATACCGAATTACCCAGTACCGCCTTCACCGAACCACTAATGATATTGATGATTCTGCCGCTTTCCGTTTTTTGCATATGGGGCAATACCAGTTTGCTAAAACGGGCAACGCTAAGCAGGTTAAGTTCAAATGCTTTTTTCCATTGTTCATCATCAAAGTTTTCAAACTTATCAAAAGGTGGCCCGCCGGCGTTGTTTACCAGAATGTCTATCCTGCCAAATGTGGCCGCTGCTTTAGCAACAAAGGCGTCGATTTCATCAACACGGGAAACATCAACAGGAATAACCACAACCTCGTTACCGGTTAGCTTCCTGATCTCTTCGGCAGTTTTATTTAACTCCGTCTCATCGCGCGAGCCAATAATTACTTTAGCCCCCTCGGCAGAAAGTGCCGTGGCTATTGCTTTGCCCAACCCTTTACTGGCTGCCAGCACCAGGGCTACTTTGTTGTTGAGTTTAAAATCCATAAGAGCCTCACCTAAATCCTCTCCAAAGGAGAGGACTTTGAATAAAATGTTATAATTTTTTTACGACCTGACGCGGCATCATGGCCGGTCATTAATACTCCCTTTTTATGCTATCGTACTTAGCTTCATGAAATCTCCGCCATCGTATCCAACGGCTACACTAATGCTGTTTTTAAATCTTAAAATGTTTTGTTTATCAAGGTCATTCCTGATCATGTCATCCAGCACAAATGAGCAATATGCGACGGGCAGCAACCAATCTAAAAAGGTATAATCCCCGTCATCATTAATAGCCTGCTCTATGGTAACAAGATCGTCGGGCACAATTAAATTTTCTTCGGGCGAAAAGGTCGGATCGTCGCCATCCAGGTCGTTTGGATCTTCAACATCGTAACCAGTTATTGAAAGGCCATAAACCTTCGCATCATTTTCGTCGGCATATTCTGCAATACTTATCCAAAAACATTGAGTGTCGTCGCTTATTCCATCTTCAATAAATGTCTGTTCCACCCATTCCTTGACTATTTTTCGGCCGGCTTCAATATCAATATTGCGCAATGTTGCCCAAAATGACTTGGGTTTAACAGCTTCCAGCGAATCTATCATTTTACCCCAGGCTTCGGCAACCGATAGTTGTTCGCTAAATATCGTTTCGAAATTATCCCAGGATTGCTCGTTGTCAAATTCGGCCATTCTATTTTGAATTTTATGATTACATCAACATTGTTTTCCAAAACCCTATCCTTTGGAGAAGTCAGGGTGAGTCCCGCTACTCCTCTATATCCGGTCCCTTCAATTTATTCCTGTCTGTCCCTTTTTCTAAAGTCAATAAAAATGCCGGCAACAAGGTAAGGTTGCTGATCATCGCTACCAACAATGTAATAGATAACAATATGCCCAGCGCCTGTGTACCGCCAAATTTTGATACCACAAATACACCAAAGCCAAAAAACAATACAATAGCTATAAATATCATACTCACTCCGGTTTCGCGGATGGTATCGGATACAATTACGGATATACTTTTGCTGGTGTTGCGCAGTTCGTGGCGGTAACGGGTGATGAAATAAATGGTCTGGTCGGATGAAATACCCATGGCTATACTGAAAATGAGGATAGTTGATGGTTTAAGCGGGATGCCAAAAAAGCCCA
Organism: Mucilaginibacter sp. P4_D1; assembly: GCF_056401935.1. Taxonomy (NCBI): domain Bacteria; kingdom Pseudomonadati; phylum Bacteroidota; class Sphingobacteriia; order Sphingobacteriales; family Sphingobacteriaceae; genus Mucilaginibacter; species Mucilaginibacter sp. P4_D1. The sequence goes on along the minus strand of NZ_JBFUIJ010000077.1, from coordinate 2,749 downwards.
TGATGCCGGCTGTAATAATAAGTGGTACCAGGTTAGGTACCAGGGATACGGCTATCATTTTAACACCACGAAACAATATCCACATTACAATAGCAATCAGGAAAATAGCCCAGGCCAAACTTTCATACAGGTTAATAAGCAGGTAATTGGTGCCTTTAATAAATATGATGCTGCTGCCGGTAAGCTCTACATGAAACTTTTTAGGGTTAAAGATTGAGTCGATTCGCGGTTGCAATTCGGCCAGCACTACATTCATTTTTTTTGACCCGGCATCAATCATTTCAAACGTTACGCGGGTTACCTGTTTGGTGCTATCTACATAACTGTTTAAAGCGCTGGTGCCTTTACCTGCGGAATTGCCTGCATAGTTAAGGATAAAGTTTTGCTCCAATCCATCGGGCAGCCGGTAATATTCGGGTGCCCCGCCGTAAAAAGCCTGGGTGCTGAATTTTAAAACCTGGATAAGCGATATCGACCGGCTAAACTGCGGGTACGACGAAATTAATTTTTCAAGCTTCTCAACCTTGCGGATTACGCCCAGGTTCACCACGCCGTTTTTACGTTTGGTATCAATGCTTACCTCTAAGGGCAATACACCGTTAAAATTGGCCTCAAAAAATTTAAGGTCTTCCAGTGTGTTGTTGTGCTGGGGCAGGTCATCAACAACAAACCCGTTAATGTTTATTTGGTAAATGCCCACGCACGATATGGCGATTAATACCAATGTCCCTATGTAAATAGTTTTGCGTTTGTTATGCACCAGCTTATCCAAACCGCTAAGTACTTTGGCCATCAGCTTACTATCTTTAATGCCGGCTTTTTGAGGTTTGGGCGATGGCAGGTAGCTGAAAATAATGGGCACTAAAATTAAACTTAATGCAAAAGTAGCTATAATGCTGATGGAGGCCACCAGGCCAAACTGGGTAAGCAGCTCGCTGTTGGTAAAGCATAATACGCCGAAACCTATGGCGGTTGTAATATTGGCGATAAAGGTGGTAATACCGGCTTTTTCAATAGCCAGGTGCAACGCTTTCATTTTATCGCTGCACAGCTCGTATTCGTGGTAGTATTTGTTAAGGATGAAGATGGTATTAGGAATGCCGATAACCACAATAAGCGGCGGAATGATGCCGGTAAGGATAGTCATTTCGTAATGCATCAACACCAATGTGCCCAGGCTCCAAACTACCCCAAGTACAACAATGATGATGGGAAATACCACCGGGAAAAACGAGCGGAAAAATGCCAGCAATATGAAGGCTGTAATTAATACCGATAAGCCCAGGAACAAGGAAAACTCATGCGCCACCAAATCGCCAACCACGGTACGGATAAGCGGCAGGCCCGAGTAATGCACTTTAATGCCATGCTTTTGTTCAAATGCTGCTCCCAGTTTTTTTATTTTGTTGATAATGGGTACACGGTATGGGGTGTTGATGATCTTATCGTCAAAAGTAATAGCCATCAGGGTAGCTTTGCCATCATTGCTCAATACCACGCCTTTATAAAAAGGCAGGCTGGCCAGTTTTTGTTTTATACTATCAACGGCCTGTGCTGTTGGCAATATGCCGGTAACCAACGGTTTTATAATGAAACGGTGTTTGGCGGTGTCCTTTTGCAGGTTATAAACGTTGGCTACCGAAATAACCGCCTTAACACCTTTTACCTGTCTCAAATCGTTGCCTATCTGGAACCAGTCGTTAAATATGTTTTTATCAAAAATTTTATCCGATTTGATACCGATAACCATGGACGAGGCGTCCTGGCCAAACATTTTTTTAAACTGGTTATACCTGATGTAAGCCGAATCGGTAACGGGCAGAACCTTGCCGCCGTTAAAAGTTATTTTTACTTTGGATGCTTCATAGCTCATAAAAACACTTAACGCCACAACGCTTATCAACACAAGAAGCCTGTTTTTAAGAATAAATGATGCCGTTTTTTTCCAGAACATGAACAGTAAATTATGACCGCCGCTAAACTACGAATTTAGATTTAACCACCCATTGAAGATATTGACTTTGTGACAATAAGAGCTCGTCCCCAATTAAGCCGTAAGGAATATGGATCCCGCGCATGAAACCTTGCTAATGAGGTTGCTATAAGTTGTGCGCTACAGCAATTTGTTAACGTTATTTTAATGGCTGGGCGCATATAAAATGGGCTATCGCAAAATACCGGGTTAATTATCCGTACCTTTAAAGAAATTCTTTAAGCTCATGATCCTTTTTTCGAAGCGAAACCTGCATTATACCGATTACAAATGGACGAATTATACCCAAAACGATCCGCGCGTAAACGGCAAACCAGATGCAACCCCGTTTGCAAAGGATGAAGGCAACGAAGTTGTTTACCTGATAAACAAACTGATGATATTGTGGGATTACCGTTTTGCCAATACCGGCAACAAAATGGAGAAACTTATTCACGATAAACTGCCCGCCGAAGTATTTACCCAGGAAGATGTTCAGGTTTGGCTTAAGTCGAATTTGAAGTTTTAGGTAATGATGCCAAAAATAGTTGGTGGAATTAGCTAAAAAAAGCAGTATATAGCAAATGCAGATATAAGAGTACCCAGGCTCTGCAGAGGTGCAACCTGCCAGCAATAATATTTGCGAACGATACCATGGCCGGACGAAAGTCCGGCTTTTTTTATTCATGGTAGAGTTCAAATATGGCTAAGAAAACCTATTGCCATTTTGTTTATTCTTGAGGAACAAGTACCATAGAATAAACTCTTTTCTATGCG
>NZ_JBFUIJ010000076.1:0-18266 GCF_056401935.1 Mucilaginibacter sp. P4_D1 | reverse complement strand
GTACAAAAAAGTAATGTATAAAAATGAAAACCGCTCCTAAATAAATTAGAAGCGGTTTTTGAAATTTGGTGAGCCCCAAAGTACAGATGTGAACGCTTTTATTGAGAATGTAATTTATTCATTTCGCAAACTCTTCACCGGGTTAGCCATACCAGCTCTAATTGTTCGGAAACTTAAGGTAAATAATCCTGTTAGCAACATCCCTGCGCCGCTTATAACAAATACCCACCAGCTAATAGCTACATGGTCGGCAAAGCTTTGCATCCATTTATTTACGGCGTACCAAGCAATCGGCGTTACTATGATAAAAGCCAGTAAAATAAGCGATATCAGTTCGGTTGATAGCAGGGTTACTATTTGAGCCACACTTGCGCCAAATACTTTGCGTATGCCAATTTCCTTTGTGCGCTGATTGGTGGTGTAAATGGCAAGGCCTAACAGGCCGAGGCAGCTAATCAATATCGAGAAGCCTGTTGCCCAGGTGAGCAGGGTTGATGTGTGTTGTTCTTCGTCGTAAAATCTGGCTATCGTGTCGTCATAAAAATGGCAGTCGAAATCATCGTCGGGGTAAACCTTCTTCCAGGCCTTTCCCATATTTGCAATAGCGGTTTTCCACTCATTGCCGCCTGCGGTTTCAGGTTTCAAACTAACATGTAGTGTTATCATACCCCATTTGCCGCCGGCCGGGATTATTGCTGACGGATATATAGGCGAATGCAATGAACGCTGGTTGTAATCGGCAACCACTCCGATAATATTTACCGCTTTGCCCCTGGGAGCAAAGCCGCCCCCCAATTGTTTCCCGACAGCATCGCGGGGGGTAATAAATCCCAATAGTTTAGCATAGGTATTGTTGATGATAACGCCTTTTAGGGTATCAGATTCCTGTATGTTTCTGCCAGCAAGTAATTTTAGCTGGTATACTTTAATAAAGTTTTCATCGCCGTGCTCAATCACCACTTCCCTTGTTTTTGTTTCCTTCTTTCCATCGTTGTAAATACCCATCGTTCTATTGTACGTGTCAGATGACGGCGGTTCATCACCTAAACTTACAAGAGCAACCTGGGGCATTAACCGAAAATCATTCATCAATATCTTATTACTGCTAACCTTGCTTACATTCCACGGCGCCCTGATAACCAGGATGGCATCCTTTTTAAACCCAAGGTCTTTGTGTAAAACATAATAAATTTGCTTACTTACTAAAATGGTAGCCATTATAAAAAATTGGGCAACAATAAACTGCGAAATTGTAAGCGATTTACGGAGCCACGCGTTTCGGGTGTTGTTGCTATCACTTTGCGCCTGGTTTTTTAGAACCAATACAGGTTTATAACCCGACAGCACAATTGCGGGGTAAAAACCCGACAAAACACTTACTACAATAGTTAAAATCAGCAGGAAGAGTACAACATCCGGCTGTAGCATATTCGCATGAATATTGGGGGATATAACGCCGGCAAACATTTTTAAAATAATTGGTGCAAGCAACACCGATATGCATACCGCAAAGAATGTTACAAGAAATGTTTCGCTTAAAAACTGAACTACTAATTGTAGCCGGCTGCTACCCAAAGTTTTGCGGATCCCAATTTCTTTTGCCCTTTGGGCGGCCTGGGCGGTAGTTAAATTCACGTAATTGATACATGCCAGCAACAACAAAAAGATAGCGATAGCCAATAAGCCGTAAAGCGATGTTTTGCTGGCTGGCGATGCGAAATCAAAAATATTGTAGTTGGGGTTGAAGTGAATGTCGTCCAATGGCTGTAGGGCCATATCCACGTTGTCTGTAACCCCCCTGACTCTTTTGCCAGGCGGATTACTTTTACTGAAAATGGTATTAATCTGTTTTATAACCCTGGTAGCCGGGGTACCCGGTGCCAGCTTAATAAAAACCTCCGATCCTGAAAAGATGTTATTCCAGGTGTTTAGCCTTAAATCGGCAGAAATACTTTTGTTAGTTGTGGCCGTACTAATGGAGACAAAGTCATGAAAGGTAAAGTCGGTGTTTTTAGCAGGTGTTTCAACTACCCCGCTAACGGTTGTTTTAAGGGTATCATAGGTAACTATTTTACCAATCATTTCATGGTATGATAACGACGGGAAGTAAAGCCTGGCTTGTTGGGATGTTAATACTACCTGGCCGACGGCATCAAGTGCGTGTTGCGATGAGCCGGCAAGCCATACATAATTAAAAATTTTAAAATATTGCTGATCGGCAAGTGTTATCCTGTCCTGGTCTTTAAACCGCTTTTGTGCAATTTTATCTTTATCGATATAAACAAAATGGGGCGACAGCGTATATAACGGCGTAATTTCTTGTATTCCTGTGGCCTGGCTTTTAATAGCTTCAGCTAAGGGGCCAGGTACGCCACTCGAATAGTTTTTATGCCCCTGAGATGATATGTTCATAACAACGCGGTAAATCCGGTCGCTGTCATTATGAAATTTATCAAAGGTAAAATCGTAGTGTACAACAAAGTAAATGACCAGGAAAGCGCTTATGCCGATGGATAAACCGATAATATTTATCAGTGTAAACAGCTTGTGTCTCCAAAATTCGCGGAATGCAATTTTAAAATAGTTTTTTATCATGATGTTGCGGGTCAATTTCTGATGAAACCACTTCGGCGTGATTTCCTGGTTCGAAATTACGGACGCAAACTGCAGATGATGTTCCAGGTTATAAGATGGGATTCCTTTTTTTTGATCGCTTTTATATTCCGCCGGGCTTTTGCCTGTCAGCTGCTTAAATATCCGGTGAAAGGTAGTTCTGGAATTAAAGCCGGCATCATACGCAATGCCCAGTAGGGTGATATGATCATAAGCGGGGTCCTGCATTTTTCGGATCACCTCGGCAACGCGATATTCACTGATGAAATCATTAAAGCTTTTTTTGAGCGCGGTATTGATTATCCGGGATAATTCATGCGGGCTTAAATCAAGCTTTTCGGCCAGTAAACTTAAACTCAGTTCCGGGTCCTGGTAATAAAGGTTGGTTTGTACAGCCCTCTTTAGCCAGGTTCCCTTTTGCTTCATTGCCGCAGGAAGCGGTGGTTTTAAAAATGAAGGGGACTGCGCCCGAAGGCCTGGCTCTGCTCTTAAATGGGCTGCGGCGGCCATCCAGATGATTATCGCGACTAAAAGTAGGTAAAGGGGGCAATAGGCATGCACACCCAATTGATGATGGTAATACAAATAATCTGCAGCGGCAAAGGGGATCCAGAACAGCCACAACAAGCCGAAACCTATAAGCAAGTTATGCAGCCAGCGCAACTCGTTCCGATACCGGTCGCCCCCATTAAATTTTAACCGCCGGTAAAAGCTTTCTATTTGCCTGTGAGCCAGGCACAGGTAAATTGTGACCGAAACAAAGGCCAGCAGTTGCAATACCGGGTTCAGTTGCCGAAAGGCAGGCGTATCATAAGTAGCTGCACCGGTATTTATACTATCCCTAACTTGCAAAGCCTGGGCACCCAATTCCAGCAGCAACGGACTAAAATGCAGCAGATCGTTAAACCGGAATTTATATTCAGGCCGGGTTATTTTAAGCACGTAAAAGAAGATAAGAGGGCCAAGGGCAAGCGAAAATTGCAGCGGTAGCCGGCTCCAATTAGTAATGTAAGCCGACAGCCCGATGTCGATGCCCAATATCTGCGCCATCCACAAAACAATCGTAACCATTGCAAGGGCCAAAAAACGGTTTGCTGTTTGGTTTATCCTTTTGGTGAACCATAAAAGCAGGATAAAAGTGAGCCCGATAAATATCGAAGCAAAGAAAGCCAGGTCGTAGGTATTAATATGGAAGGTATATGTATCCATTTGAAATGTTAAAACGCAAGCGCTGTTACAAACTTATAAGTTATTGAAATATAAAAAATTATATGGAATAAATAGGTACACTATGCGCAAACTACATATTGAGCCGTTCGGTTTTCGTTTGTGTAGCTGTTTAATAAAAAAAGCGATGCTGATCCCGCTGTACTATTGGAATGATCTTACGGGGCGAACCCAAAAAGTACTTTGTATTAACGGGAAGAGCTGGTTTAAAAATGAATCAAAAAATAAAAACCGCCTCTATTGTTGATAGAAACGGTTTTCGAAATTTCGTGACCGACGGCTCAGTGTTTTCGAGGTCTTTTATGGAGGATTTGAGGATATTGGCTTCGATAAATATTCAATTATGAAAGGTTCGAAGTTAACCTTGTGATTGAAATAATTATTAATCCGACGAGAACTATAGAATTGGTTGCAATATTGAATAATAGTGGGATATGCCAGGCTGAAACCTAAAAATCGAGCAAGTATAACCTGCAAGTTTTGGGCTGTTGGCCAGGAAATTGGTTAACAAATATTCCGACTTAAAGGTAGATTTGGGGTTTTTGGTTTTTCTTTGGAGGACGCTGTTGTTTAATAATACGGTAAATAATTTACTATCCAAACCTGAAAAGCCTTCCCAATCAATAGCCAGGTACAGAATATTTTCGATTCCTTTAAAGTGACATTCCTGAACCCCATTAAAGCCGAAGTGGTGTTGCTGCCTAATATTTCGTTGAAGGAGCAGGCTTTGGTTTCTGATATATACTAGTGTCGTGTCAACGATAAATTGACGGATCGTCTTTAGCCAAAGCCTAAAGTCCTAAGTCGAAACAGAAAAAATTCAACTTTAGACTTACGACTTAATACTGTTGACTTAACACTAGGCATGTTTATTTCTTTTTTTCGTGATTTAATGCAAGAATTCTATAATTAACGAAATTTTATTAACTTTCACTCCAAATTAAAATTATTGCCCTGAAGCCTGAGCCGTATATTCGCTATTTTATGTTTTTTGTCAAGAAATACCTCAAACCAAACCCCGAACGTGCGTTAAAAGCGCTGTCACTCATGGAAATACTGGTTGTACTGATCATCATCGGTATTTTAGTGTTATTGGCTCTGCCCAACCTGTTGCCCGTAATTACCCGCGCAAAAACCACCGAAGCTAAACTGCAGCTTGAACACGTATCTATGTTGGAGAAAACCTATTTCTACGAACATTCCAAATATACCAATGACCTTAACGAATTGGGCTTTATCCAGGAAAAGCTAAGCACCGAAAGCAAGGATGCCAGGGCGAACTATAAGATAGAGATCACCAATGCTTCCAATACCGGTTTTACCGCCAGGGCAACCTCGGTAGTTGATTTTAACCAGGACGGGAATTTTAACGTTTGGGAGATGAACCAGGACAAGGTATTAAAAGAAGTAACCCCGGATTAAAGTGTTGCTGGCCATCCGTTTTGTTTTGTTATTGTCGCTGCTCGTTATTCTCCTGCAGGACTTTTGGTTTCGGGCTGTGCACTGGGCGCTGTTTCCGTTGCTGACTATCGGCCTGTTAAGTCTGAAACTGCTCGAAGGCAACGATGCTTCCTTAGCCGGCGAACAGATTGCGGTTAACTTAAGCTTCCTGGTGATGGTGCTGGCTGTATTAACCGGCTATCTTTTCATCAGCAGGAGGCGGTTCATCAACATTACTACAGGGTTAATGGGCTGGGCCGATATTTTATTTTTGGTAGCTATCGGGTTTTATTTGTCGGTACTTAATTATGTGTTTTTTTATATCGTCAGTATGCCATTAGTATTAATATTATGGCTATTTTATCAGCTTATAACCGGCAATAAAGGCAAACATATTCCACTGGCCGGGTTACAGTCCTTATTATTTATTGTATTTTTAGCTGGCGACTGGTGGTATTTTCATATCCGTGTTACCGATGATTACTGGTTGTTCCGTTACCTTACACCATGGATACAGCAATAAAGATCACATTACTAACTGAGCATATCCATATCCTTTCTAAGGACATGGCCTGGCATTACCGTGTGCTGCCCAAAGGGCGGGTTAATGGGCAACTTGCTTTGTATTGTGAAGAAAATACTGATACCGGCAGCCTTGCTGCCGAGCTGGAAATAATGCTGGGCCTTGATATCCTCCTTGAACCCATACCTGCATCAGAAATTGCCCGGTTGTTGGCTACCTATTATATTAAAGATAATACCACTACAGGAGCACAGCAGGCCAATGTACGCCATGACGAGGACAGCTTTTTGATGAACCTGATTGGCGAAGCCAAAAATCTGAAAAGCAGCGATATTCATATTGAACGGTACGAGAACAAGTGCAGGGTAAGGATCCGCATTGACGGGAACATGGTGGAGCGTTACCTGCTGAAGGAGGATGATTACCCGGCACTGATTAACAAAGTAAAAATCATGGGTAATCTGGATATTGCCGAAAAACGACTGCCCCAGGATGGCAGGATCAATTTCAGTCACCAGGGGCACCAGTTTGACATCCGGGCGTCTATCCTGCCTACGCTTTACGGCGAAAAGGTGGTACTAAGGTTGTTGAACAACGATGCTACAGATATAGATTTGAACAGCCTCGGATTTTCGGCGTTTGATTTGGATAATTACCTCCAGGGGGCAAAAAGGCCAAATGGTATCCTGCTGATTAGCGGACCTACCGGCTCTGGTAAAACCACCACGCTGTATGCCACATTAAAGCTGCTTAACAAGGAAACCCGTAATATTCTTACCATTGAAGACCCGGTAGAATATACGTTGGAAGGCGTAAACCAGGTGCAGCTTAAGGAGGCTATCGGCCTTACTTTTGCCGCGGCGCTCCGCACTTTTTTGCGGCAGGATCCGGATGTAATTATGGTTGGCGAGATCCGCGATACCGAGACAGCCAACATGGCTATCAGGGCCGCGCTTACCGGTCACCTTGTATTGTCAACCATCCACACCAATTCTGCCTGGGGAACGGTTTCCAGGTTGATAGATATGGGCATCCCGTCATATATGGTTGCCAACACGCTGAATACAACTGTAGCCCAGCGGTTGATTCGCCTGCTTTGCCCGCATTGTAAAGTGCAAAAGGATTTTGACAAAACATTATATCCACGGCAGTTTAAGCCTTACCGCGAGGTTTCGGCCCATTATACACCCCGTGGGTGTGAAAAATGCTATTACACCGGTTACAAAGGGAGAAAAGCCGTTTACGAAGTGATACCTGTAGACCTTGACCTGGCCAACGAAATAAAAAATGGCAATATGCAGGTACAGGCACTATTAGAAGAACGGGGCATTAAAACCCTTGCCGAAAATGCTTTCGGCCTGTTTGCCGATGGGCAGACATCTATTGACGAGATATACCCGCTGTTATTTAATTATTAAAGTATTATATGCTAAAAAAAATTACCTGCCTTATCATTTGTTTTTACTTGTTTGCCGCAGCTATAACAGCCAGCGCCCAGCAGCAGGACAGGCTACAGCTTATTAAACAAAAACTGGATGAGCTTGCAACGGATGTTCCCGGGCTTAACCAAAAAGTGCAGTTGCTGGTTACCGGTGTATCCATTCATGAATACCTGAATGCCATTGCGCGCTCCAATAATTTGAGTATAAGCTCCGATCCGGGCCTTAATTTCAGTATCTCGGATACCTTCACCGGTGTTTCGGCGTCCAATATATTGTTATTACTTGCCCAAAAGTATAACCTGGATATTACAGTTGTGGGCTCCATCATTAATATCACGCCTTATCGCGATCCCAACCAGTTTTTAAAGCCCCCGCCTAAGGAGCTGGGTATAAAATATAATGCGGCAAACAACACACTCTCGCTATCATTAACAAACGACAGTTTGGCGGCAGCAGCAAAAAGAATAACGCAGCTATCCGGCAAAAACATTGTGGTGCCCGGCTCACTACAAGGCAAAACGGTTACCTCTTATATCGCCGATGCGCCTTTCGAGACAGCCCTGGGTAAGCTGGCCTATGCCAATGAAATAAAAATGGTACATACGGCAGATGATTTTTACCTTTTTCAGCCGTTAGACGAAAACGAGGAAGTTTATGTTAACGGCGATAGGAATACCGGCGTAAGGAAATCATTCCGCAACACCGCCCAGCCAGGAGCTGCCGGTGCCAGCGGGTTATTTGTAAGGCAGGTTAACGGCCAAAAGCTGATTTCGGTAGATGCCGTTAACAGTCCCATTATTGATCTGGTTAAACGTGCTTCGCAGGAAACCGGAAAAAACTATTCCATTTACTCTGATATTAAAGGTTCTATAACCCTCCATGTAAACGATGTTAGCTACGATGACCTGCTAACCTTATTGTTTAAAAGTACCGAATATACCTTTCATGCCGAAAAAGGTATTTATGTAATAGGCGACCGAAAGCTGGAAGGTTTGCGTACCTTCAGGGCAATTCACCTGCAAAACAGGGCAATTGACACCATTGTAACCATGATCCCCTCAGAATGGAAGCGCGGTATAGAGATTAAAGAATTCCGTGAGCAAAACACCCTTTTGCTTTCCGGATCAGGAGCACAGATAGATGAAGTGGAAGGCTTTATTAAACAGATGGACGTGCTTGTTCCGGTTGTGCTGATAGAAGTTACGATGATTGACGTGCACAAAACCCGGAGCGTTTCAACCGGTATTTCTGCCGGTGTTTCAGACAGCGTAAAAACTGGCGGTACGGTATTACCCGGAATAGATTATACTTTTGGCGCCAAAGGCGTTAACGACTTTTTAAACAGTGTGGGCAAAGCCACCTCGCTTAACCTTGGTCATGTGGTTCCTAATTTTTACGTAAGGCTGCAGGCGCTGGAAAATAACAACAACATAGACGTGCGCTCGGTGCCCAAATTAACGGCGCTTAACGGCCACTCGGCCACGCTGAGCATTGGCAGCAAACGTTATTATAAAAACACCACACAGAATGTTATTCCTTCCATTCAAAGCGCGCAATCCATATTTACCAATGTGTACCAGGAAGTAAATGCCGATTTGTCTATCGCTATAAAACCCATCGTGTCCGGTGACGACCAGGTTACGCTTGGTATTAAAATAAACATATCCGATTTTACATCCATTCCAACCGATGGCTCGCCGCCGCCGCAAGCTATCAGCAAATTTGAAACCAGCCTGCGGGTACACAGCGAGGATACCATTGTTTTGGGCGGCCTGGAGCGTACAGAAACCGACGACAGCGGCTCGGGGATCCCCCTGCTTTCCAGGATCCCCATCTTAAAATGGATATTCAGCAGCCGCACCCGTAGCAAGTCGAAAGTGGTTACTGTACTGTTTATTAAATCCACCATTATCAGGTAGTATTATGGGTATATTATCGCCATATTACCATATTAACCAGGCAGGCGGTATCACTGTAGATATTGCGCAGGATGGCTCTTATACCATAAACTGCTGCCAGGTTAGTACCGATCACAAGCAACTCACCATCGAAAAAAAGTTCGGGGTAAAAGATGATGCAGAAGAGCTTGCCAAACAACTTGGCACCAAAATACCCATCGCTTTAAATTTATCGGGCAAAGGCATCTTAACCAAACAAGTAACAGCAGCATCCGGCGATGAGCAGCAGGATATGGCCAAAATAATCCCTAACCTGAATGTAGATGATTTTTACCTGCAGCAATTTGCATCCAACGATCAGTTGTTTGTATCCCTGGTAAGGAAAACCCTGGCCGACCATTGGATAAATATATTGGAGCAGCAGGGCTTTACCATACTGATGCTGAGCCTTGGCCCATTCGCCGCATCCCACATGTTAAACCAGCTTAATGTTTACGAAAGTGATGTAGTGTTTAATGGCATTCAAATAAGCCGGGATACCGACCTGCATTGGACGGCTGTGCAATTCAGCCCTACATTTGTTGCTCCCTTCACCCTTAAAATAGGGGCAGAGCCCATCGACCAGCAATTGATTATGCCCTATGCGGCGGCTTTTCAACTGGTGCTTGCCGATAAATTGGAGCCGGTTAAGGCGATGGTTGATGCCACGGATGCCCGGTACCTGCAAATTATAGGGACAAAAAAACTTAAGGTAACGGGTGCTTTAATATTGGGTGCTTTCTTTATCCTTTTACTCCTCAATTTTGTAACCCTTTCCTGGCTCAATTCAGAAAATAGCCGCCTCGACGGCCAGGCCAGCCTATCGGCAAACAGCAACAGCGATATGCAGGCGCTTACGGCGCAGATAAAAACAAAAGAAGCGCTGCTGAAAGATATGGGCTGGGATGGAGGTTTTAACAAAGCCAGGCTTATCGATCAGCTTGCGGCATTGCTGCCGGGCGAGGTAACCCTGAAGGAAATAGCGATAAACCCTCCCGATATCAACAACAAGGATTCGCGGGGGCAGCATTTTTTAGACCGACAGATAAAGCTTTCAGGGAATTCGCAACAGGTTATTGCCGTAAATGAATGGATAGCGCGCATTAAAACGTTAAAATGGGTAAAAGGTGCCGGGCTTGATAACTTCGAGTTTGATAACGACCAGAACATGGGGAAGTTTAACATTATCATCAACTATTAGCATGCTGAAAAACCTGAACATCAAAAAGGAATACCTGCTTATAGCCGGATCGGTACTGCTTTTACTGGTATGCTACCGTTTTTCATTCAGCCACACCGTAGATGCCTGGAAACTCCGGCGCCAACTACAGCAAAAAATAGCCCAGGCCGGCGACCTTACCTACCAGCCAGACTACCTGGAGCGGAAAGATAATAACCTAAACCACATTATCGCCCGCTTTAAAATAGATACGGCCACCATGCGCAGCAATATGATTACCACCATTGCCCTACAGGCCGAAAAACTAAACGTGAAACTATCACGAGTGCCGGTGCAACCCAGCTCCAACCCCGACGATAAATACATCATCCAGCGGCTGGATTTTGAAGGCGATTTTTTTTCGCTTTGCAAATTATTGCAGCAACTACAAGCTACAGATGGCACGGGTTTGATACGCGCGGTTGATTTTGTATCGGGTAAGGTGGTTGGCGGCAATACGGAAACCAAGGTGCTTGGTATGCGGGTGTTTGTTGTGGCTATTAGGTGATGGAATAATGAAAACCGTTTGCAGATTGTTTTGCTAACCCCTTCTTTTAATACCTGCTTTTAAAAGTTTTCAACGCTTAAATAAGATTTTTTTTAAAAAAAATCTCCACATATCTTAATTGCTGAAATATTAATATATTTGGTTGACCTTAAACCAAATATACCTATTTATCGCAATTTTACTGCCGATAATTATTTTATGCAGTTTTGCCACGTTTACTGATTTATCCGGGAAATGGTATGGCAAGTTAACTACGGCCGACAACACCCCTTATCCTTTAACTTACAACTTTACCATGCTCGGCGACTCGGTGGCTGGGACCGCTAAAAGTACGCTCGGGGAGTTTCCCATCGAGGAAAGCCGGCAGGATACCACCGGGCTTCATTTTAAAGTTACGGTAAACGGCCTGGATATTTTCCATACCGCGAAGCTTTACCAGGATTCGATAGGTATGGACATTAGCCTGAATGGCTCTGTTGTTCATTGTACGCTTGGCTGCCCGCCAGCGGCTGTTTTGGTACTGCCGAAGAGTATAAAGACAAGGAAGGCCATTTACTATTAAAACGCACCTACAATATCAAGGGAAGTACTGCCGAAATGTTGAGCACGTATTACGTGTACGACGACCTGGGCCACCTGGCTTTTGTGCTGCCCCCAGGCGCAAGTCCCGATGCCAATGCGGCAATCTCTCAAAGCACGATAGATACAAGGTGTTACCAGTACCGTTATGATACCCGTGGCAGACTGTTCCAGAAAAAAGTACCGGGCCGGGGCTGGGAGTTTATGATCTATAACACGCTCGATCAGGTAGTGGGTATCCAGGACTCAGTACAGCGGATGAAAGCGCCGCAGGAATGGACGGTAAGCAAATACGATAATATGGGCAGGCCGGTAATTATGGGAATATTGCAGTATGGGGCCACAGCAGGAGTTGATAACCATGTAACGGTGCAGGGCCTTGCCGATGCGGTAAGCACTTTGTGGGAAACCACCACCACAACAGGCAACGGCTATACGGCCAATGCCTGGCCTGCCACGTTGAATACCACGCTGAACGTAAGCTACTATGACGTGTATACCAATATCCCTGGTTTACCGGCAAATTACTTCAATGCCGCCTATACCCCGCTAACCATGGGGATGCAAACGGCCACCAAAAACCTTGTACTGAACACCACCGGCGATTACCTGTGGACGGTTCCTTATTATGACAAGGAGGGTAAAGTGGTGCGCACATACAGCCAGCATTACCTGGGCGGCTCGTCGGGCTTAAGCCCGTATAACTATGATGATGTATCTATCGGGTATAATTTTGTAAAACAGGTTACCTCCAATTACCGGGTGCATTATATCAGCAACGCTGCCAAAACGGCCCGGATCCAGAAGCTGCTATCGTCAGAAAGTTATTCATACGATCATATGGGCAGGCGCAGATCGAACGCCAGCCAGTTGCAGGACAGCATCAACACCATCCAGGGGGCTGTACGGGTATCGCTGGCCAGCTATAATGAAACCGGACAGCTGATTAAAAAAGGGCTGCATTCCATTAACGGCACATCGAACTTTTTACAGAACCTGGATTATAGGTATAACCCAAGGGGCTGGCTTAGTTATATCAATAACCCTACCCTGAGTGCTGATGGCGGTACTACCAACACCGATCTGAACGACCAGTTTGGTATGGAACTGAAGTATGATAATGCCACCTCATCGCGGCCGCAATACAACGGCAACATAGCCACCACTACGGTAAAAACGGGCAGTGTATCGGGCACCGCGTTCAGCGCCTTTACTTATGATTACCGGTACGATAAGCTGAACCGGCTGAACGATGCGGTATCTACTACAGCTACCACCAAAGATGGCTTTCACAGCGAATATGCCACCTATGATAATATGGGCAATATCACCAACCTGGGCAGGTATGATAAGATTGGTCCAAACCGTACCGCGATTGATACGTTGACTTACACGTATATCGGCAACCGGGTAGACCGAATTGACGATGCATCTGCCTATGCAGGTACTTTCGGGTTTACCAACGGTGTAAGCCAGGCGGGAGAGTATACTTACGACGGCAACGGCAACCAACTGAAAGATTTAAACAAAGGGTTGACGGGTTTCACGTACAACCTGCTGAATCTGCCGCAAACCGTTACCAGATCGAACTGGAATACCACGGTTTACGTTTATGATGCAACAGGCCGGAAATTGCGAAAATTGTTTACGGCGGGTACTACCACCTACATTACGGAATATATTAACGGCATCCAGTACGATTATTCGGGCAGTACGCCAGTTATCGCTTTTATTCAAACAGAAGAAGGCAGGGCACGAAAGGCAGGCGCCTATGTTTATGAATATGACCTGAAAGACCACCTGGGCAATACACGGATCACCACTACCTGGGACCCGGCGGATGCTACCCAGCTGACACCCAAAAACGCACAGCATACCGATTATTATGCGTTTGGATATACCATACAAAGTTTAATGGGAACGATACCTTTTCCTAAAAACGAGTACCTTTATAATGGAAAGGAATTGCAGGAGGAAACGGGATTGTATGATTACGGCGCACGGTTCTATGACCCGGTGATTGGGAGGTGGAATGCGGTGGATCCGATGACGATGTTATATCCATCATACACACCATACGCTTATTCTCATGATAATCCAGCTGTTTTCAATGACCCTAACGGAATGGATGTATTGAATGGCTTTAAGGATGAATGGGAAGCAAAAAAGAGTGCCGAAACAAATTTGGCTAATGTTACCAAATTGGGAGATAAAAAAGCTATAAAAGATGCTACTAAATCACTAAAACAGGCTAATAAACAATTTGAAAAGGTAAACGAAAAGTTCCAAGCAACAGAAAATTTAATTGCCGCTGTAAAACAGTATGATCAGCCGTTATTTGGACAAATGGACAATTTAAAAGATGCAGGGGGGACCTCAGTAGATGTTGTTGTAAGGGCGGTTGATGCTGATATGTTCTCAAATATGGAAGATAATTCATCTACGGATAAATTACTTGGCTTGGGACGCCAAGGAGAAGGTATAGCTTTAGCAGAAGGGCAGCGTAATGACCAGGGCAGTTTAATATTTAAAAACGGTCCATCAGGAACATATATGCCCGTGAGGAGTGCTGGTATGCTAGGTTTCCCAGGCGATGGAGATAATAAGGCTTCCGTATATTTGAGGATTGGACAAGATGCCGAATGGTTAGCACACGAATTCGGTCATTTACTATATACCGTTGGAAATATGCTGCAATATTATAAATTTTTACTTAACCACCCTACAACTGATGGTCATGGTGCAGGAGATCCGAGCGGAAAAAGTGCAGAGAAAGCTCAATCAGATTATAGAAAATTAAAATCAAGTAGTAAACAATGAAAACTAAATTAATATTATTGCTCCTCTTTTTTTCAAGAAACGTTTTTTCTCAAGTTGCAAATGTTAAGTTGAGTCAAACATTTGTTATTCATGTTTTTATGGATAGAAACGAAGGTATACTTGATGTTGACTCGTTTATTAAAAATACAGATAAGGTTAAGACAATAGACAATATTGGATTTAATAAATTAGTTTTTTTATCGTTCAGTGTAGACGATTTATATCCTGAGAATGATTCTTTAGATGTTGATAATAAAAAACTATTTTCATGTAACTATATAATAGCATACAACAAAATACAAAACAGGATTTATCATCTTAAAGGATTTAAAACCAACGACTTTAAAGAGTTTTATATTTACGAAGTAGCTAATTCGCTCAAAAAGAAAGGCAGTGGCATTGCTAAGTTAGATGATTATAAAGCATTTCTTTCTGAATTTAAAGTCCCTGGGTTAAATCTTGGCTGTTTATATGAGTCTGTTATTTTAAAAGGCAAAGGCGGTAAATCAGGTTGCTTAATTTCATGTTTCCAAAGAGATAAAACTGCTCTTGTAGCCAGATAATTTGAATCCTTTCTCCTGCAATCACGAGGGCTTTTTGCCCCCCAGTTGCCGCTGAGCCTCCAGCCTTGTGGTCCGCTGATAGGTAAACGCCATACTAAGTAATAAATATGCAACACTCGGATGTTTAATTTCATCCGGGTGTTTTTTTGTATACCCGCAGCTCGCGTAAAGGATAGAAACGGGTACCGGCCTGTGGCTAATGCCTGTGTAGTATGAGTGTATAGCCTGGCGCCGCTTCTACCAGCGGCGTACGCCATGATTTGAGCCAAAAGTTAAAATTCAAAAGTCAAAAAAACACTGCATTATCTTGGCGGCTCGTCCTCGTTGAGCCCATATAACTATGATGACGTATCCATTGGTTATAATTTTGTAAAACAGGTAACCTCCAACTACCGGGTACATTATATCAGCAACGTAGCCAAAACAGCCCGGATCCAGAAGCTACTATCGTCTGAAAGTTATTCGTACGATCATATGGGCAGGCGCAGATCGAACGCCAGCCAGCTGCAGGACAGCACCAATACCATCCAGGGCGCTGTGCGGGTATCACTGGCCAGTTATAATGAAACCGGGCAGCTGATTAAAAAAGGACTACACTCCATTAACGGTACCTCCAACTTTTTGCAGAACCTGGATTATAGGTATAATCCGAGGGGCTGGCTTAGCTTTATCAATAACCCAACGTTAAGCGCCGACGGCGAAACCACCAATACCGACCTTAACGACCAGTTTGGTATGGAGCTGAAGTATGATAATGCCACCTCATCGCGACCGCAGTACAACGGCAACATAGCCACAACTACGGTAAAAACGGGCAGCGTATCAGGTACATCGTTCAGCGCATTTACCTATGATTACCGGTACGATAAGCTGAACCGGCTGAACGACGCGGTATCAACCACTGCTACCAGTAAAGATGGTTTTCATAGCGAGTATGCCACCTATGATAATATGGGCAATATCACCAACCTGGGCAGGTATGATAAAATAGGCACCACCCGTACAGCGATAGATACCCTGACGTATACGTATATCGGTAACCGGGTAGACAGGATTGACGATGCATCTGCCTATGCAGGTACCTATGGGTTTACCAACGGGGTAAGCCAAACGGGGGAATATACTTATGACGGCAACGGCAACCAGTTGAAAGATTTGAATAAAGGCTTGACCGGTTTTACGTATAATATGCTGAACCTGCCGCAAACGATAACCCGATCGAACGGGAATACCACGGTGTATGTTTATGATGCAGCAGGCCGGAAGCTAAGAAAACTGTTTACTGCGGGGGCAACCACGACAACGGATGAATATATCAATGGCATCCAGTACGAATACACCGGCAGCGCGCCGGTTATCGCGTTCATCCAGACAGAAGAGGGCCGGGCACGGAAAAGCGGGACAGCCTACGTTTACGAATATGACCTGAAAGACCACCTGGGCAATACCCGGTTAACGACCACCTGGGACCCGGCAGATGCTACCCAGCTGACACCCAAAAATGTGCAGCATACCGATTATTATGCATTTGGGTATACCATACAAAGTTTACAGGGTACTATATCATCTCCTAAAAATGAGTACCTTTATAATGGAAAGGAATTACAGGAGGAGACAGGATTGTATGATTACGGCGCAAGGTTCTATGATCCGGTGATTGGGAGGTGGACGAGTGTGGATCCGTTGGCGGAAAAGTCGAGGAGGTGGACGCCTTATAATTATGTAATGGATAATCCTCTCAGGTTTATCGATCCTGATGGAATGGAGCCTTGTTGCGGCACCTTCCCAGTAGGTGAAGATCCTGACGACAGTCCATCCGCGCAAAAAGGATTGCTTAGACCGCCTACAAGCGGTGACAAGTTGACCCATCCGGTTTATTCGACAATAAGAAGCATTGCGTTCAGCATTGTTAGCGGAGTGGGCCTTAACGCTGTGGATGATAATATAGCCGACATGAGTTCAAAGGGATCTGGATCCGGCAAGACAGAACTTGGGGCGAACGTCCTGAATGCAGCGATGATATTGTCTTCTCTTGCAGATGGAGGTGGAGGCGGAGGAAAACCCACAATAGAGCCATTGGGAGAAATAATACCAGATAATGCTATCGTGGTTCGAGGAGGAATGAATACGCCTGAAAGTTTGGCTAAAATTAGTACTGAGACTCATCCAAGCGGGGTAGTGGGAGTTTCAACACATACTGGAGAAGCACCCGTCGAACATTTGGCAGAAGGATTGCCAAATGGCAAAGTTGGAGTTACAACGGTCCGTGATGTGCGCGCGGCAGGGGGCGACGTAATACGTACACAAGGCCAAAGCATCTGGCATGCTACCTTGACCAAGTTGCCGCCTGAGATTGCTAGTAGGCTATTAAATCCAGTTTTTAAAAACCCAGCTTTAAAAAAATAATAATATAAAAAACATGATTTCCGAAGACGAATTAAATCAAATTGAGTTCCGGTGTTCAAAAACTCAAAAAGGCCCATGGAAAGCTTACATAGAAGGTAGAGATCACGAAGCTGGGTCGGATTTTATCATGACAGGTTCGGAGGAAGATCGTGGTCAAGATATTGAGTTATTGGGCGCGACTGAAGCAGATTACGATTTCATAGCTAACGCAAAACAGGATATTCCTTATTTAATTGAGGAAATCCGAAAGCTGAAAAATCAGATGGGTCTGTAAAATAAACTGTGTCGCTCAGCTACCGCGAGGGCTTGTTGAACGCTACCGCAGGCCTCCAGGCCTGTGGTACTCATGCAAGGCAGGGTGCTTGTTGGATAATATAAAGCTGTAGAATAAACAGAGCCTGGCGGAGATGCCGGGCTTTGTTGTTTAATGGGCGTAAGCTTTTCTTGCTTTAGCATCCCTAAGAAAAGTGTCAATGATATTAAATAGCACTGATTTGGTGTTACCGTCCAGCGTTTCGATATCTTCCAGGCGCTTAACAGTTTCGTTGTTATAGGATGCATGTTTGCCCCAAGCTGGCGCACGCGTGTCGCGTGTGCCCCGCTGATAGGTATGCGCTATGCAAAGCCAATTTCAAATCCCGGATGTTTAAGAGCATCTGGGATCTTTTTCATTTGTTTATTAATGTTATCTAATCATTGTAGCTTTATAAAGCTAAACCAATCACCAATGAGCAGAAAATATAAATTTTTAAATAAAGAGGGGTTATACTTTGTAAGCTTTGCCACAGTTAACTGGATAGATGTTTTTACAAGGCCGGTTTATAACGAGGTAATAACAGAAAGTTTAACATATTGCAAAAATAACCTCGGCATGGAATTATATTGCTGGTGTATAATGCCCAGCCATATACATTTAATTTACAGGGCAAGGGATAATAACCCGGAAGTAATATTAGGCAGGTTTAAAGAATTTACAGCGAAAAAATTGG